>CAIUDS010000076.1 GCA_903897985.1 uncultured delta proteobacterium | reverse complement strand
GGTTTTCCAGTCTTTGGCTTTGGTGACTTTGCACGGCGAGCTCTGGTACTGGTTGGGTTTGTTCCCGATCCCCAGCTTGCCCGAGGCATTGTTCCCCCAGCACCAGAGCGTCCCGTCCGTCTTTTTCGCGCAGGTATGCTCCGCGCCGGCGGAAAGCTGATTCCAGTTGGTTGCGGAATTGATCTGCTTGGGATCAATCCGCTGGGTGCCGGTTCCGTCTCCGATTTGGGCTTTGCCATTGTCGCCCCAGCACCACAGCGTTTTGTTGGACGCGATGGCGCAGCCGTGCTTGCCGCCCAGGGAAACCTTGGACCAGACCAGGGTTCCGGCCGGGTTCAAGGCCAGATCCATCTCTCCCGCATCCTCAGGCCCCGGCGCGGCCGGCCGGGATCCCTGCCGACAGCCGGCCCAAAGAGCGAATCCGAACAGAAGCAATCCGACAATTTTCAAGCCAGGTTTCATCCTTTTACTCCTTCCCGAATCGTTCCCGATTCGGGGTATGTGCTTTTTCCCATTTGATCAGGCCTGGTCAGATAATCGTGCCCTCCCAGAAATACCTTATTGCATTTTGATCCAGATCCTCATGTCGTATCCGCCGAGGCCGTCGTTCATGGTCGTGGCCATGATTTGCTTGTCATCGCTCATAATTCCATGCAGGCTCGGCTGCCCGGCCAGGGTGACCACTCCGTCCGCGGCTACGGACCAGCCGGAATGATTGGAACTGGTATGATCCCCGCTGGAATCATTAGCTTCCAGCCAGACGGAATTTCCTGCACCGTCAAAGGAGTGCTTGGAATAGTTCCAGCCTTGCCAATTCGGACTATCAGCGGAGACCAGGCCATGGCTGTTCCAGGTCCCCTCCAGATCCACGGTGGAAAAAACCGTCCCGGTCATCTTCACCATCACCCAGAGATCATATGCGTTGGGATCGCCATCGTCATCGAGGGTCATGACCATGGTTTGTTTGTCCTTGCTCATGATCCCGTGGAGCGTGGACCGGTTGGAATTGGTGACCACGCCGTCCGCGGCCAGCGCCCAGCCGGGGTCGGTTACGAATGGGCAGATGTTGGTGCCGTCGCTGTCCATATATTCCAGGCAAGTGGTGTTCCCGAGCTCGTCCAGGCTCACTTTCACGCGGAACCAGCGGGCGGACCCCACGGCCAGGGAATGTATATACCAGGTCCCTTTCATGTCCGCGTTGGAAAAGGGGATGGTCGAGGTTTTGGTTAATATGCCCAGACCGACGACGGTGCCTCTTCCGTCGTTCATGGTGAGGACTCCCAGGCTCTTGTCCAGGCTCAGGAGCCCATTAATGGACTCCTCGCCGCCGGTAAGGGTCACGATCCCGGTATTGGAAACCGACCAGCCTCCGACACTATGCCCTTCGCAGGAATGGTCGCCGTTGGAATTGGAGTATTCCAGACAGGTGGCGTTCCCGGACCCGTCGAATTTCCATTTGGTATAGTTCCAACGTGTACGGGCCGCGGTGGCGCCCAAGTCCAGGGTATGGGCGTACCAGGTTCCCTTCAAGTCGGCGAGCTCAAAGGGCTTGACATAAGGGGTCGGGTTTTCGATCGGGACCGGGCTCTGGCCGGCGGTAGTGGTTCCGTCCCCGAGCTGTCCGGAATCGTTTTTACCCCAGGAAATGATGGTCCCGTCTGAGCTCATCTCGCAATTGACCGGACCCCGGCCCGCACAGGCCTTGGAGGGAATGGCGGCCCCT
>CAIUDS010000075.1 GCA_903897985.1 uncultured delta proteobacterium | reverse complement strand
TCACGCCTTTTTCGCGCAGACTTACCCATTCGGTCCGGAGCATCTTGAAGCCGCTCTCCTCCATGATCCTCACGATCGCTTCCTTGCCCGCGTAGACATCGTGGTTCCCGATCACGGCAAACCTCCCCAGCCGCGGCCGGACCTGGTCCAGGCAGTCGGCCAGGGCATTGATATATTTGGGCAGGTGGTCAACCATGTCCCCGGTGATGACCAGCAGGTCCGGGTTCAACCCGTGGATCATCTCGCCGATCATGCGCATCTTCTGCCGGGAATTCCACCAGGCCACATGCGGGTCGGAAAGCTGCACGATCTTCAACCCCTCGGCATCCGGGTCCAGGCCCGTAATGTTTACCTCGCGGGTTTCCACCACCGGCAGCGAGCGCGTGCGGGAAATGCCCAGCATGGACATGAACATCCACGGCCCGGTGATCGCGAAGGTTGACCAGCGCAGGACCTCGAGCGTCCGGTGCGGGTTGAAAAAATAATGCGCGCCGATTCGGCCGAGGACGATGAGCGGGACCAGGAGCATGAGGAAATACATCCAGTTGGAATGCCAGGCGAAGGTGGGCCGGACGATCAGGTTGGAAACCAGATGACTGGGCTGGCGGGATCGGAAGACCAGCCAGAAGGCATAAGGCAGCGGGAGCGCGAACAGACCGAACATGGCGACGAGCAAATGCGCGGCCGCGCCCTTGAGCTCCAGGCCGAAAATCATGAGCAGGGCCTCGAACGCCTGCGCCGCGAGCAGTCCCAACACCGCCAATACCAGGAGCAAAACCTTCCGGCGCCGAGTGCCGGCCAGGCGCAGCAACCGCTGAAAAATTTTGGTCAAACGTTACTCCTCAAAATGCCGCCCGATAAAATCAAAGCGGGATCGCGCCTTTGAATTGTTCCCGGTTAAAATCAGACTTCTGAATTACCCAGCCTGCTTTGATGAGTCTATCATAGCATAGGGATGACAAATTCCAAGTTCTAGGGCTTGAAAATATCTTTGAAAAAGTTTTCCAGCTTCTCAAGCGCCTGGTGCGGGCTTAAGCGCGCGCTGCACACCTCTTCCACCAACTCCGGGTGTTCCTTCAGCAGCTTCGCCGCCAGCTGGTCCTTGAACTGCGAAACCGCCAGCTCGAGCAGGTGGCGCCTGCGCAACTCCCGCCGGCCATCCTGGCCGGTCCGGTCCAGAGACGCGCGGTGCGCCCCGATCGCCTCCAGCAGTTCCTTAATCCCCTGGTCCTCCAAGGCCGATACCGTCAGCACTTGCCGGTTCGAGCCCGCGTCTTCAAACATCGAACGCAACTCATAGTAAAGCGCCTGCGCGCCCGGCCGGTCGCTCTTGTTGACCACAAAAATATCGCCGACTTCAAAAAGCCCGGCCTTGAGCACCTGCACCGCGTCTCCGGCCTCGGGCGTGAGCACCACCAGCACGGTCTCGGCAATGCTCGCAACCTCGATCTCGCTCTGGCCCACCCCCACGGTCTCGATGATGATCTCGTCCATCCCGAAGGCGTCCAGCAACAGCGCCATCTCGATCGCGCTCCGGCACAGCCCGCCCGGCTCGCCCCGGCTGGCCACACTGCGCAAAAACACCCCGGGATCGAGAAAATGTTCCTGCATCCGGATCCGGTCGCCCAGCACCGACCCGCCCGAGATCGGACTGGAGGGGTCCACCAGGACGCAGGCCACGGTTTTTTCCCTTTGGCGGTAGTGGCTGATCAGGCGGTTAATCAGGGTGCTCTTGCCCCCGCCCGGGGGGCCGGTGATCCCGGTCTTCTTGATCCCGCGCGCCCGGGCGAACAGGGGCGCCAGCTTGGCCTGGTCGGCCGGGGAATTTTTTTCCACCAGAGTCAAAACCCGGGCCAGACTCCCCCGGTCCTTTTGCTCAAACCCCCGGATCAGTTCGGCAACGCCCTTAGTCCGCATCCGGAAGGTCCTTGAGCACAAAACTCAAAATGGTCTGCCCCAGCCGGATCTTGTCGTTGTGCTTGAGCCGCGTGGAGCGGACGCGGACGCCGTTCAGGAAAGTGCCATTGGCCGAGGCCAGATCGGTCAGATAGACATTGTCCTTGCTGTAAATCTCGATCATGGCGTGTTTCCTCGAGGCCTCGTCGTCGTCCAGCTTGAGCTCCGCCTCTTCGCCCCTCCCCAGGATGAAGGGAGAATTCTTGATCTGGTAACTGCGCGCCCGGCCCGGATGCTTCATGACCTCCAGCAAAAACTCGCGGCCCCGGGGGAGTTGCTCGGCCGGCGCCTTTTCCCCCGCCTTGGTCTCGTCCCGCAGCTTGTCCAGTTCCAAGCTCAAGTCCTCGATCTTGGTCTCCTGCTTCTGCCCATACTCGCTATAAACGATCAGGGTCTGGCCCAGTTCGATCTCGTCCAGATGGTTGAGCTCGGCGCGTTGGATTCTTTTCTTATTGAGGAAAATCCCGTTGCGGGAACCGAGGTCTTCGAGCCAGGTCCGGCCTTTCTGTTTCACGACCTTGAAATGCCAGCGGCTCACCGCGGGATCGCTCAGGATCAGGTCCGCCTCTTCCCGGCCGCAAATAATCTCGTCCTTCTTCAGCTTGAGGTGGATCCCCTGGTCCGGCCCGCGGATCACGGTCAGACTCGCGGCGTGGCTTTGCCAGACCACATCCCCTTTCTTCGCGACGGGTTTGTCGCTGATCAACAAGGTGGCCTCGCTCAGGGCCTCGCCCTCGGGCTGGAGTTGGTCGGAACGGGCGATGAAAACCTGGAGGCATTCCGGACAGCGGACCACCACTTTCTCCGCGAACAAGTCCTCCCCCAGGCTCAAGGGCGAGGCGCAGCCCGGACATTTTAGCATCATTTTTTACCCCCGAATAAAATACCAGATTATCACTCCGAGCACGGCCACGCCGGCCAGAATCCCGATCACCATCTGCCAGACCTTGCTCTCCTTCTCGGAGGATAGCTTCAGGCTCCGGTGGGTCAAGGTCAAATCCCGGAAAATGTCGTCAATCGCGGACTCGGAGCTGGACGAGGTGGAGGAACTGCCCACCGATACCGCATCCTCCCGCTTCACCACCGTGGTCGGAATTTCCTTTTCCATCTCCTCCTGCTCCCGGCTCTTGCCCGGCGGGACCGGTTCCTTCTCCACCAGCAGCCGCCGCAGGTTGTCAAACAGTTCCTTGCCCGTGGCAAACCGCTTGTCCGCGCTCTTGGCCAGGGCCTTGAGCATGAACTGGTCGAACTCCGCGGGCAGCGATGGCTCGAGGCGACTGGCGGGCACGAACTCGCTGTTGATGATGCGGTAGCAGATTTCCTGGATGTTCTGCCCGGGGAACGGCTTCTTCCCGGTCGCGGCCTGGTAAATCACCACGGCCAGGCTGAACAAATCGCTCTTGCCGTCCAGCTTCTCGCCCCTGAGCTGCTCGGGGGACATATAGGACGGCGATCCGACCAGGCGGCCCTCGCGGGTGAGATCGGAAAAGGGCAGGCGGGCGATGCCGAGGTCCATGATTTTCACCATGTTGTTCTCCACGATCATGAGGTTGGCGGGCTTGATGTCGCGGTGGACAATGCCGCGCTGGAAAGCGTAATCGAGTCCGTCCCCGACCTGGCGGGCGATCTCGGTGAGCTGGGCCAGGTTAAGTTTTTTCCCGCTCGACAAGACTTCCTTCAGCGTCACCCCGTCCAAGTATTCCATGGCGATGAACGGTCCCAGCTCGCCCTCGCCCGCGTCGAAAATGGTCACGATGTTCGGGTGCTGGAGACTGCCCGCGGCTTTGGCTTCCTGCAATAGCCGCCGGATGTATTCCTGCTTCTTGCCGGTCTCGAGCCCCAGGGTTTCCGGGATGGCCTTGATCGCGACCAGCCTCCCGATCACCGGGTCCTTGGTCTTATAGACCACGCCCATCGAACCGCGGCCCAGCACGCCCAGCACCTGGTACCGGCCGAAACTCTTGGGCATGTTTTCCGCTTCCATTGGCTGCTATCTTAAACCCAAGATAAGCTTCTGGCAAGCCGTCAATTCGGAATTCGGAAAAAAAGGGCGGCCGCAGGCCGCCCGTCCGGGCGATCTGCGATCGCTCCGCGATCGCCTTTTCCGATAGCCCCTGCTATCGGCCCCGCCTTCAATTTCCCGCCATGATTCCGGCAATTCCTTAATTCCTTATAAGGAATTAAGGAATTGCCTTATGCTTCGCTCGGAAAGGATTGGGGACGAAGCCGGCCACACGCGGGGAGCGGGAAGCGGACATGCCGGAAAATTCGGAAACGGCGCAAGACTTGAGCAATTCCTGGTCAAGCCTCTGGCCGGGATTTTTCCGCCGCAGATAAAACAGCTTCCGCATTGGCTTTTCGACCGTGCGTTAGTAGTTGGTAGTTGGGGTCTGCGCAAATGCATTATCCCTAATTGATTAGGTTTAAAGTTTAGACCTGCCACCAATCCCCTAGACTTTTCCCAATTTATCAATACTTGCCTCAATCTTTTTGATCCAATTTTTTATTTGATCGGATTCTTGGTCAACATCAAATTCCAAGGGGACTAACGTTCCATATTTGGGGTCTGCCAAAGCCCCTAAATCCTGCAATTTTTCGGCATAATCTTGGCGCCCATAAAATTGAAGCCAAACAGGTGTTTTCCCATATTGGGCCCAAGCATAGGCCCAAAAGCCAATATAGATATCGAATTTGCCATACATAAAACTTATTCCGATATAATCCTCGCCTTTACTATCCTTTACTTTAAGAGCCTTTTTCCCCTTGAGCTTCTGGCTTTTGAGAATATCCTTAAGATCTTTTACCAATTTAAAGGTCTTTGCCATAGCCTCTCCCTGTTCTTGAAGCGATAAAATCATTTTCTCAACCTCCTTAAGGGGTTCATTTATAGAACGGGTATTTTGACCATGGATTAGTTGTGCAAATTCGTATTCAAATGAACGCAATGAATTCTCAGGGCTAAGATATTTAATTTCCTTGAAAAATTTATCCGCGATATCTTCCCAACTTATGTAATATACTGGTATATTCGATCCGGCCAATGATCGCATAACATCATCCCTGAGATCATCAATTTTAGAGTACCAATGCAGAAATACAAGCACAGCGTTTTGCTTCTTACCCGACTTTACAAGTTTTTGCAAGTGATTGAGATAAGCCTTTGGCTGATTTGGGGTCAATCGAGCCTGAATTTTCGCTTCTATAAGAACAGTAAAGCCCGGTCCTCCGTCAATTTCGATATCAGGTCTGCCTTCCTTTATCGATTTTTCAGGTGTAATTTTGCAAGCCCTGATATCTAAATCTTTACAAGGCAATTTGAGCTGCTCCTTTAAGAACCAGGATAGGAAGTGGGAATCTTTTTCGAAGAAAAGGCTTAAAAGATAGGTATAAAAATTCTCATCTCGCCTGGCTAATTTTTCAAGCATGATACCTCTTTGGCAAGGCCAAATCGCCTCAGCTTCACTCGATCACTTTTCCGAAGACTGCGATCCAGAATCCGGCTATCAGAGATGGAACGCCAAGAAAAAGCAACAGCAAAGAAAGCGGACCGGTGCTTTCATTTCCAAAAAGCAAGCAGCCACCAAAAGAACTGCATATTCCAAAGATCACCATCCACTTTCCCAAGCCCTTAATGGATTTGCCCACTTCATCCCCTCCCGACAAGCTGGCTATCAGCCTATCGTATGTTAAAAGTTTTGTCAAACATGATCATCTTAGGTATGAACCCTCAAGGCCCGATAAAACTCTTCTTTTTCCTCCTCGGGCAATATTCTTTTGCCCAATGCGACGATCTTGTGGATCATGCCCTTGTTTGTTGAACGCGAACGAGCCATGTTTCTGGCAACAATGGTTATGGCCGGTTCCGGTCCGAGAGGTTGGAATTCCATCCTTTCGATCATGTTCAAGGCCTGATTAAACCGGTGCTTTTCCGCATGAGCAATCGCGATTTCGCGCAGGAGCATGGCGTTTCCCCAGCCATCTTTGATGCGGGGAGAGATTTTCAGCGCATTTCTAAATTGGTGCCGCGCCACATATTCAAAGGCAATGTCCCGGAGCGCGTAGTCGCGTTCCCTTTGATCCTGAATATTCCTAGCCAGGGCAAGGGCCTTTTTAAAGCTGCCCACTTTGGCGTATTCTACAGTGATATTCGAAAGGGCCTCTTCATTCTGGGCCGCCAGTTCCAGGGCCTGGGCAAATTTTCCCATCCGGGCGTATAAGTCGCAGAGCCGGACTTGACTGGATTTGAGGTTGTGAATATAAAAGACATCCGGATTGAGTAATTTCCAGGCCCGGCGATAATTTTTGGCTTTGATGTAAATGGAGGCGACGCGCAGGCCGGCATATCCCTGATCGCGCAGGTCCGGGATCGAGTCCGGGAATTTTTCCATTTCGCGCATGATGGTCGGGTCTTTGCCTTCCCGGTCTTCATAAAAACGGGTCAGCTCGGAAAAACAGTGAAGTTTGAAATTTGAGTCCCTGATGCGGCGGATGATCTTGAGAATTTGGATCAGCATCTTGCGGGACTGGAAACGATGGCAGCGGAATAATTCAAAAAAAGTGTTGCTCATCAAGTTTTTCGTATCCAAATTTTTCCGGTCATTCGCATCCTGCTCCTGATAGCCATGCGCAACCGGGCCTTCGGTCTCGGCCATTAATTTGACCGCCTGAAGGGCATAGGCCTCGAATTTTCGTTGCTGCTTGAGCCGGTAATGGAGTTCCGCCAGGATGGCCAGGGCAAGGAATTTCTCCAAAAGGCCCTTGAAGGCGGGAAGGGTTTGAGGCAATTTTCTGATCAGCAGGGGTTGGATCAGGCACGGCTGCTTAAGGTCTTCCACCACGGGACATATGCGCCCGTGAGGCCATTCCGCATTTATGATCTGCGGGATCAGGGCCTGGAACTTTGCTCGACAATTTGCCGGAGTGATCCCTTGGGTAAGGCGATGGATTTTATCCGGGTCGGTTTTTTCCATAACTTGAGCCTCCTGATTTTGGGCAGTTGGAGCAGGTCAATTCCCGGTTAATTTTATGCTTTGGCATCGTGGTCATCTTCTTCCAGGTTTGCGGCTTTTTGGTCCAAGCGTTTGACCGCATCCAACGCCTGGGTCTGCATCGCCAACCGCTGCACAAACAATTTCTCGAGGTTTTCCAAAGTATCGCCGATCTTCTTCAAATGGCTGATGGCTTCCTCGATCTTCCAATACCAGAGCATGATCTTGCGGACGATGAGAAAGAAGAGGAAGAAGAACGCGAACACGACTGCGGTGAAAAATAACGCGCCCAGCGCACCCAAGCCCTGACCGACCTGATCCATTTTCATTCCTCCTGATTTAGAAATCGAATGCACTTTTTGCGGGCACCGCTGGATTTTTGAGCCTTTGCCCGCGACTTCGGTTTTTGAAAACATTCCTTTTCCAGCACTTTAAAGCAACGGCTGCAGGGCATGGTGAGCGCAAACAGGATCTCCCCCTTTTCGGGCGGTTTTTCAAAAACATCCTCCAGTTCCCTCCCGCAAGCCGCACAGGTGGACTCCACCAGCCATCTCATCCGATACACCTTGCGCTTCCGGTCATATTCCAGATATCTTTTTGGCTTGATCATTTTTCCCCATATTGGTTTTTTATTATCATCCCGTGGTATAATAGCAGAAGGTCTTATCAACGGTTGATATTGGAATCGGATATTATGGAGAAGGGGTAGAGAATGAAGGAAAAAAGGAAGCGGTCATATCGGCGGGCGACCTATCCGTCGGCGCTGCGGATGGCCAAGCTGGTGGATGAGATGCCGAGGCATGGGATCGGGGTGCGGGTCAAGACGATGGCGGAGCGGTTGGAGATCAGCGTCCAGAGCTTGCGGCGGTATGTGAAGGCGATGGAGGGGCATTTTGTGACCGATGACGAAGAGCCGGAATTCGTGATCGAGCAGGTTGGCGGTGATGACTGGCTCAAGCGCAGATCCCGGCAGGAGGCCGCGGCCTCCGCCAATATTTATCATCTGGTCTCGGTTTATCTTTCTTTGGAGATTTTCAAGATGCTGGGCGCGAATAGCGTGTTCGCTACCGAAATGGATGAACTATTGCAACAAATAGAGACTTGCCTCCCCGGCTCGCAGCGCGAGTTGCTCAAGGACCTTCCGCGCAAGTTCTTCACCGCGCCGTATATGCCCAAGGATTACACCGGCTTTGACGACATCCTCAACACCGCGCTCAAGGCGATTGTTTATCAGAAGAAGCTAAAGCTTGCCAGGCTCAAAAACGACCAGCGAGTGGAGTTCGAAGTAGAGCCTTATACCCTGCTCCTTTACAAGGGCGGTCTATATCTGGTGGCGCGGCCGCTTGACGGCCGCAGGCCGCTTTACTTCTCGATTGACAGGCTGCTGGATTGTGCGGAGCTGCCGGAAAAGTTCGATTACCCCAAGGACTATCACCCGGAGCAGATGATCGAGGGTGCGTTCGGGATTTTCGGCGGCGAACCGAGGACCTTTTTCAAACTGAAGTTCCCGCCGGAGCTGGCGCAATACATTTCGGAGCGGAAGTGGCACAAATCACAGAAACTTGAAAGCACGGCGGACGGATCACTTCTGGTGACCCTGCGGGTCTTTGATTCGGATGAGATCCGGGCGTGGATCAGGAGTTTTGGGAGCAGCGTGGAAGTGCTGGAGCCGAGATAGCAGTGTCGGTTTCGCCCCTGAAGGGGCTAGCACATCCAGACCGTTAAAAAGCTGAAAAGTTCAAAATTGTTCAAGTCAGTTCAAGATTGTTCAACCGAACTCCGAATTCCCAATTCCAAAATCCGGGCGAGCCTTGACAAAGCCGGCCGGTTTATGCTAGGTTCTAAAGTGGAAGATGAGAACGAAGCGGCAAAATAATCTCGGAGAACTTTTGGCCCAATTGGGTAATTGCGAGAACCAATGGGCGGCCTTATCCGCGGACCGCAGCCGGGTGGTTTCCTGCGATGAATCTTTGGAGCGCGCCATCGAGAAGGCGATCGAGCTCGGCGAGGCCAAACCGGTCCTGATCAAGGTCCCCTCCAAAGACGGCTCCTATATTTTCTGAGCCGGGCCGTGAAATTCAAATACCTGGAATACCCCCGACAGCCGTCCCTGGCTTTTCCCGACAAGGACCGGACCTTTCGGCCGGCTCTTGAGGTGACGGTCAAGCATCAGGCCCGGAGCCTAAAACTCATCTGCATTGTTGATTCCGGCGCGGACATGTGCGCGTTTCCCGCCAAAGTCGGAGAATTTCTAGGGCTGGAGATCAAAGCGGGAAAATCCGAGAAGCTCAAGGGCATCGAGGGAACCTCCTCCCGGGTCTATTACCATGAGTTGGCGCTGGAAGTCGGCGGCTATCAATTTGAGTGCCCGATCGGTTTTGGCGAGGGCATAAAGTTTCCGGTGCTGGGCCAGGATGGATTTTTCGACAAATTCGAGGTGACCTTCAACTACCTGAAAAAGGAAATCTCCTTGAAACCTTTTTAGCGAGCGGGGTCGCTTGCCATTCTCTCCTGATCTATTCCTCTAAATTTTTGGCCAGGAAGTTGACGACCATTTCCTCCATCACGGGGTTGCGGATGAGGAACGAATCATGACCGTAGTCGCTTTTGATCTCGCAGTAGGTTACCTCGAGGTTGTTCTTCTTGAGCGAGCGCACGATCTCCCTGGAGTCGCGGCTGGGGTAGAGCCAGTCGGAACTGAACGACAGGGCCAGGAATTTGGCCCGGGCCGAGTTCAAGACCCGGTCGAGCGAGGCCTGCCCGCCCCGGGTCAGGTCGAAATAGTCAATGGCCTTGGTGATGTAAAGATAGGAATTGGCGTCAAAGCGCCGGATGAAAACATCGCCCTGGTAATGGAGATAGCTCTCGACCTGGAACTCGGTGCTGAAATTATAACCATACTTCTCGCGGTCCTGGAGCTTGCGGCCGAACTTGCGGTGAAGGCTTTCCTCGCTCAAGTAGGTTATGTGCGCGATCATGCGCGCCAGGGCCAGCCCCGCGTCCGGCGGCTCCTCGCTTTCGTAATAGTTGCCCCCGCGCCATTTCGGGTCCGCCATGATCGCCCGCCGGCTGACCTCGTTCAAGGCGATGCCCTGCGCGCTCAGCTTGGCCGCGGTCGCGATCGGGATCGCGGTCTTGACCCGGTCCGGGAAACGGATCGCCCATTCCAGCACCTGCATCCCGCCCATGGAGCCGCCCACCACGGTCAGAAGTTTTTCAATCCCGAGATGGTCGAGCAGGCGGGCCTGAGCCTCGACCCAGTCGCCCACGG
>CAIUDS010000074.1 GCA_903897985.1 uncultured delta proteobacterium | reverse complement strand
CTGGCGCAGGCCGCGGCCCGTTCGATCGGAGCCCGGGTCCGGGTTTCGATCAACCGCAAGCTGGCTTATGCGCCGTTCCTGCCCAACCGCGCCGCGGGCGAACTGCTCCGGGAGATTTATTCGCGGCTCGGGATCAAGCTCGAGCAGGGCGACGAGAAAGCCGGCATGGGCAGCACCGACCTGGGCAACCTGAGTTGGAAGGTTCCGGCGCTCCACCCAACCATAAAAGTCAGCCAAGCGGCGCCGCACAGCCCGGAGTTTGAAAAAGCCTGCGCCGGCAGGCCGGCCCTGCAATCCATGAACAAAGCCATCCTGGCCATGGCCTTGCTTGGATACCGCGTGATGACCGAACCCGGGCTGCGCCGGCAGATGAGGGCCGAGCTTAAAAGGAACCGGCGGGATCAATGATCATCCTCGGGCTCAATTCGGGCACCAGCCGCGACGGTGTGGCCGCGGCGATCTTCCGAAGCCCCAAACTTTCGCCCGGAATGAAAATCGAAATCCTCGGCTCGAGCCAGTTTCCCTATCCGGCCGGGATTCTGAACGAACTGACCGGGCTGGAAAATCAGCCGGATTTGGAAAGACTGTCCCGCCTGAATTTTTTGCTCGGTGAATTTTTCGCGCAGTGCGCGATCCAGGCGCTAAAAAAAAGCGGGGTCCGGGCGGGCCGGGTCGCTTTGATCGGCAGTCACGGCCAGACCGTGGGCCATTTTCCGGCGCGAAAAAAAATGAGCGGATATGGCATCCGCGCGACCCTCCAACTGGGCGAGCCGAGCGTGATCGCGGCGCGGACCGGGATCACCACGGTGGGGGATTTCCGGCCCGCGGATATCGCCGCGGGCGGGGAGGGCGCGCCGGTGCTCACGGTTGCCGAGTATCTGCTTTTTCACTCGGCCGTGAAAAACCGGATGGCGCTGAATTTGGGCGGCATTGCCAACTTCAGTTTGATCCCGAAGCGCGGCAAGCCCGGAGATGTCCGGGCCAGCGACTGCGGCCCATGCAACATTTTATTGGACGGATTGGCGCGGGCCTTGAGCAAGGGCCGAATGCAATTCGACCGGGGAGGCCAAATGGCGATGTCGGGCCGGGCGCGGAGGGAATGGGTGAGGCTGTTTTTAAAACACCCGTTTTTCAAGAGGCGCGCGCCCAAATCGTCCGGCCGGGAAGACTTCAGCCGGGATTGGCTTAACGGGATTTTGCGCGGGCTGCGGGTCAAAAGCAGGGCGGACCGGGCGGACCTGATCAGGAGCGGCGCGCGGGCGGTGGCGCAAATGGTTTCGCGGTGCTATTTTGATAACTACGCGGGATTTCCTCTGGAAGAAGTGATTGTTTCCGGAGGGGGCGTGGAAAACCGGGCGCTGGTCCTGGAGTTGAGCGGAAGTCTGGGGATCCGGATGATCCCGAGCGATGAGCTGGGGGTGCCGGCCCAGGCCAAGGAGCCGGTCGGGTTCGGGCTGTTGGCGGAACTTTGCGTTTATGGTAAAGAAGGTAATCTCCCGGGGGCGACCGGAGCCGGGCGCGGGGCGATCCTGGGCAAGATTGCGCCGGGGAGGAATTGGCGGAAAGTTGTCCAAAATCTGAAGGCGGTAAAAGGAGTGGGGAGATGAAAAGGATCCGGGTGAAAACCTTGAGCAGGATTGAAATGGTTGACATCACCAGCGAAATCTCGAAGGCTTTGGCGCTGGCGGATATAAACGAGGGGATGTGCGTGGTCTATTGCCCGCATACCACCGCGGGGGTGATCATCAACGAGCATGCGGACCCCACGGTGGCGGAGGACATCGCTTCGTCGTTGAGCGAGCATTTCCCGCACCGCCGGGCCTGGAGGCATCTGGAGGGGAACGCGGACGCGCATGTCAAGGCGGCCATGACCGGGAGTTCGGTTTCGATCCCGATCACCGGGGGCAGGCTCGCGCTCGGGACTTGGCAGGGGATTTTCTTCTGCGAGTTTGACGGGCCCCGGAACCGCGAACTGTATCTCCAATTGATGAGCACGGAATGATGCCCGGCAGAATCCTGGGAATAGACCTGGGGGAAAAACGGATCGGCCTGGCGCTCTCGGACCCGGCCGGGATGATCGCCTCGCCCATCGGCAAGATTGAATTCCGGGGCAAGGAACAGCTCCTGCAAGAACTCGAGAAGCTGATCAAAGAGCGGGAGGTGGCGGAGATCGTGGTCGGACTTCCCATCCGCACCAGCGGGCTCAAGGGCAAGGAGGCGCTCAAGGCGGAAAGTTTCGCGCAAACGCTGAAAGAGCGCCTGGGTTTGCCGGTGCATTTGTTTGACGAACGCATGAGCACCTCCGCGGCGGAAAAGGCCATGCTCGAGGGCGATTTAAGCCGGAGCCGGCGCAAGGAAATCCGCGACCAGGTTTCCGCTTCGATCATTCTCTCGGGGTTCCTGGAATCGAGGCGGATCGCTTGAAAAGGCGACGCTTGATTTTCGAGCTGGTCCTGTTCCTGTCGCTCCTTGGGCTGGGCCTGACGGTGCTGACCTATTTCTATGTCAAGGTCTATACCGCCCGGCCGAAATTGAAAGACGGCAAGGTCTGCCAAGCCGAGCTGGCCGTGATCACGGTCAATCCCGGGGAGGGCCTGGCCACGGTCGCCCGGCGGTTGAAAGAGCAAGATGTGATCACCGATGAAAGACTCTTCATGATTGTGGGCCGGCTGATGAACGCGGACACCCGGATCCAAGTGGGCGAATATGAGTTCATGAAGGGGACGCCCATGCGGGATGTGCTCTCGACCCTGGTCCTGGGCAAGCAGAAATATTATAAACTGCCCCTGATCCCGGGGTTCAACATCTGGCAGGTCGCCGCGCAACTCAATCTGAACCTGATCTGGTCCGGCTCGCGGTTCCTCTCCCTTTGCCGCGACCCGGTCTTCATCGCCAAGCTGGGTATTCCCGCGGACAGCCTCGAGGGATACTTATATCCGGACACCTACCAGTTCCGGCGGTTTGACAGCGAGGAATTCATTATCCGGGCGATGGTGAGGCGTTTTGAGGAGCAATGGAAACCGGAATATGAAAAGCGGGCGCAGGAGCTGAGCCTCTCGCGGCACCAGGTCATCACCATGGCTTCGATCATAGAAAAGGAAGCGGGTTTGCGGGAGGAACGGCCGCTGGTGAGCGCGGTGATTTACAACCGGCTTCGGAAAAAGATGGGCCTGTTCATGGACCCGACCGTGATTTACGGGCTGATGCCCAATTTCGACGGGAACCTCACCAAGTCCGATCTGGCGCAGTGGACCCCCTACAACACCTATAAAATCCAGGGTCTGCCGCCCGGGCCCATTTGCAGCCCGAGCGACTCTTCCATCCGGGCCGCGCTTTGGCCGGCCGATGTCAGCTACCTTTATTTCGTGGCCAAGGGCGACGGCTCGCACAATTTTTCTTCGCGCTACGAGGATCACCTGAAAGCGGTTGCGGAATACCAGGAACAGCTCCAGCTTTTGGAGCCGGGATCCACCGCGGAGCCGGCGCCGGCGGAATCGCCGGGTCAAACCATCTCACCGGAGCCGTGAACTTGTCGGTCTTGGTCAAGGAAATCTATCCGGCCATCGTGGGCGAAGCCTCGGCCGCGGGCTGGCCCGCGCTCTTGATCCGGCTCAGCGGCTGCAATTTGCGGTGCGTTTATTGCGACACGCGCTATGCCTGGGAGGGGGGCAGGAAGCGGAGCGTTGAGGAACTGGCGCGGATCGCGCGCGCGAAAGGCTTCCGGCGCATCCTGCTCACCGGAGGGGAGCCGCTCCTGCAGGCGGAGTCGTTGGAGTTGATGGCGGAATTGGTCCGGGCCGGGCGCGAGGTGTTGCTCGAGACCAATGGCTCGCTGCCGCTGGAGCGAGTCCCGGCGCAGGTGCATATCATCATGGACCTGAAAACTCCGGGGAGCGGGCAGGAATCCGCCAACCGGTACCAGAACCTTGAACACTTGAAAAAAAGCGACGAGTTGAAATTTGTGCTGAGCGGGCTGAATGACTATCATTGGGCGAAGGCAATGATGAGCGAATTCGATCTGGACCGGAGGTGCGCGGTGAATCTGTCCCCGGCCTCGGGCTTGTTGGACCCGGCCAAACTGGCGCGCTGGATGTTGCGGGACCGGCTCGCGGCCCGGCTCAATCTCCAAATCCACCGGGTTTTATTTCCCGGCAAGGACCGGGGAGTCTGAATTGGGCGAACACCACGAAGTAGCCAAGAGCACTGCGGTGATCGCGGCGCTGACCATGCTCAGCCGCGTGCTGGGCATGCTCCGCGAGACCGTGGTGGCGATGGTGTTCGGCGCGACGGCGGTGGCCGACTCGTATTTTGTGGCGATAACTTTTCCCTTCACCATGCAGCGGCTGATGGGCGACGGCGGGTTCACCATCAGCTTTGTCCCGATCTTTACCGAGGAACTGGTGCATAAAGGCAAGGACGAGGCGATGAAGTTCGCCTACACCGCGTTCTGGTGCGCGCTGACGCTGATCCTGGTGGTGACGGCCGCGGGCATGATCTTCACGCCCTGGGTGGTTCGGATCGTCGCCCCGGGGTTCGGGAATGTGCCGGGCAAGATGGCGATCGCCACCCGGCTGACCCGCCAGATTTTTCCCTACACCATTTTTGTCTGTATTGTGGCGGTGGCGATGGGGATTTTGAATTCGCTCAAGCATTTCAGCATGCCCGCGTTCAGTCCGCTGCTCCTCAGCGTGAGCGTAATCGCCAGCGTGGTGATTTTAAACCTGCATTACCATTTCGCGGCCAACGGCACGAGCCTGGTGATCGGCGTGCTCGCCGGCGGCGTGCTCCAGGTGGCGGTGCAATTGCCCACACTCTGGCGGCACGGGTTCCATTTCAAACCGTATCTGGACCTAAAACACCCCGGCCTGCTCCGCACCGCCAAGCTGATGGGCATGGCCATCATCGGGGTGATGGTCTATCAGTTGAATGTGTTCATCGGCACCTTTTTTGTTTCCGATTTTCCCGGCGGCCGGTCCTTCATTTATTATGCGGACCGGCTGGTGGATTTGCCCCAGGCCATTTTCGGGATCGCGCTCGGGACCGCGATCCTGCCCAGCTTCAGCCGGTTTGCGGCGAAGCAGGACATGCACGGGATGGGCGACGCGCTCGAGTTCGGCCTGAACTTTCTGGCGTTCATGATCATCCCGTCGGTGCTGGGGCTGATCCTGTTCCGGACGCCGATCATCAACCTGATCTACCAGCACGGCAATTTCCATTCCGACGAAAACCTCTCCACCGGCCTGGCCGTGCTGCTGCTTTCGCTGGGGGTGTGGGCGAGCGCCGGGATCCGGGTGGTGGTGCCGAGTTATTACGCGCTCAAGGACGCGCGCACGCCGGTGACCTGCAGCGCCATCGCCATGGCGGTCAACCTGGCCGGCTGCGCCCTGCTCACCAGCCTGCCTTATACCCGCGACCGGCTCGGCTTCGCCGGCGTCTGTCTCGCCACCGCCTTTGCCTCGGTGCTGAACTTTTTCATCCATGTGGTCATGCTGCAGAAGAAGCTGCCCCGGTTCCTCGACCGCCGCATCTTCCTCAAAGTAGGCAAGTGCCTGGTCGCCTGCATCCCCATGGTTGCAATTTCCTTCTGGCTGTGTCAAAAAGATATGTGGCTGGAACCGGGGATGCTCGTGAAAAAAGCGGTCTGGCTCGGGGCCGGGATCTCGGTTTCCGGCGGCTTGTATTTCATTTTGGCGTGGGTGCTCGGGGTTGAGGAAACCAAAAAATTGAAGGATATCCTTTTGAAAGCGAGGAACGCATGATCGAGTATTGGATTTTCTCGACGCCGCTGGGGGACGCGGCCCTGGTCACGAACAAGAAAGGCATCTGCCAGGTTTTGCTTCCGGGCTGGAGTCCGGAAAAGATGACCGCTTTCATCGGCCGGCATTTCCCCGCGGCCAAGCCCGGGCCGGAGCCGGCGCCGGCCGAGGTCCGGCAGGCGATCGGCTTTGTGGTGAAGAGCTTGATGGGGCCGGCGGAAAAACCCGGGGCCCGGCTGGACCTTTCCGGTTTGACCGGGTTCCAGAAAAAGGTGCTCGCGGTCACAGGCAGGATCCGGCGGGGCGAAACCAGGAGCTATGGAGAAGTGGCCGTGGAAGCCGGCAACCCCCGGGCCGTGCGCGCCGCGGCCCAGGCCCTGGCGCATAATCCGGTGCCGCTGTTCATTCCCTGCCACCGGGTGATCGGGAAGGACGGATCCTTGACCGGCTTCAGCGCGCCGGGCGGGGTGAACCTTAAGAAATATCTGCTCAAGTTGGAACGCGCCAGATCCAAATAAATCGTTTTTCACCGCAAAGCAGACGCAAAGGGCGCAAAGTGAGCATCAACATTAAATTCCTGATTTTAATTAAGACCATAGAATTGAATTTCTTTGCGTTTTTTGCGCCTTTGCGGTGAAAAGGATTGATGCTTCTGGACTGACCGGTCAGAAACTTTCCTTGAGCAGTTGGTTGATCACTTTTTCGATTCGGAGTTCGAGGTTGGCCGCGGATTCGCTCACGCCCTTGTTGATGTAAATGGCGGGGCGGGCGTACTGGATGACGCGCTTGAAGGTTTCATCGCAGCGCTTGGCGGTGAAAAACAGGATGGGGATGGGCTCGAGGCCGAGGGCCTTTTCCCAGGCCCGGACCGCGACCGAGGCGCTGATGCCGTTGAGCACAGGCATGATGACATCGAGGATGATGAGTCCGATGGAGACCTGAGCGCGGCGGCTGGAGAGATAGTTGATGACGAAGTCGAATCCGTTTTTGCAGGAAATCACGCGGCCGCTCAGGCCTTTGCGGAGGATCATGTCTTTCAGGATTCTGGTGACCAGTTCGGAGTCCTCGGCCAGGATAATGGTCTCGAGTTTGGGGGACGGCTCGGCCGCGGGGTCGGGGGTTAAAATATCATCCGTGGCGCAAGCGGGCAGCTGTCCGGCCGGGGCGCCTGGGCCGGGAATTTCCGGGATCGGACCGGTTCCCACGGTTGAGGTTTCCGAGTGAAAATCAGCCGGCGCGGCCGGTTCGGTTCGCTGGGCTTGGACATGGGCGGGCGAGGCTTCCGGTTTTTTGCCGGCCTCGAGTAGGGCCTTCTCGGTGCCGAGATAGGCGCCGCACTGGGCGCAACGGTAAAGCTGTCCGTCCTCGATTCCGAGGTCCACTTTTTCCAGCCGGGTCTCTTCCCCGCAGGAGATGCAATAGGCTTTTTCCAAATCAGCCATTCTTATTAATTTTATCAAGATTTGCCAGGATCGCCAATGCCTTTCTTGCGGCGTCCTGCTCGGCTTCTTTTTTGCTGCTGCCCAGACCGATGGCCACGGGCGAATGAGCGACTAACACCTCGATTTCGAAACTTTTGGCATGGTCGGGGCCATGCTCGGCCACCATCCGGTATTTGGGGGTGCGCTTGTTTTGGGCCTGGATCAGTTCCTGGAGCTTGGTCTTGTAGTCCTGCTCCACCAGGCTCAGGTCCATGTCGGCGAGGATGTCCGAGAAATGGCCCGAGATCATTGAGAACACGCTTTCAAAGCCGCCGTCCAGATAGACCGCGGCGCAAATGGCCTCGTAAATATCGGAAAGGATGGATGCCTTGTTCCTGCCCCCGGTGGCATCCTCGCCCTTGCCCAGCCGGACCCAGCGGTCCAGGCCCAGATTTTTGGCCAATCGAGAAAGCTGTTTGATATTGACCAGCCGCGCGCGGAGCTTGCTCAGGTCCCCCTCCAGGACATCCGGGAAGCGCTGCATCAATAGATGTCCAATCACCAGGTCCACCACGGCGTCGCCCAGGAATTCCAGCCGCTCATAATGGCCCCGGATCAAATCTTTTTTCGGCGCGTCCGGCCGCGTCGGTTTTTCAAAGGCAAACGACCGGTGGGTGAGGGCGCGCAGCAGGAGCGGCGGGTCTTTAAACTTATATCCGATCTGTTGCTCCAGTTCGCTCAAATCCTCGGTCACTTTGAAATCTCCTCTCCGATCAGTTCGTTTCCCGCAGCCTCGAGCAGCCGGACCTTGACCCTTTGCCGGAACCGGGCGGTTGAGCGCGCCTTGAGCAAAAGGTAATTTTCGGTCCGGCCCCGGGCCCAGGGTTCCTCTCTAGTTTCTACCACCATTTCCAGTTCCTTGCCAAGTTGGGTCCGGATAAATGACATTTTTTGGGTCTGATGCAGCCGGGCCAGGATTCGGCCGCGATCCTGCCGGACCTTCTCCGGGACTTTGGGCCGGAGCTTGGCCGCGGGCGTGTTGGGCCGAGGGGAAAAGGTGAAGACATGGAGATAGCCGAAGGGAATCCGCTTAAGCAGGGCGAGGGTGTTTTGAAATTGCGCTTCGCCCTCGCCGGGAAAGCCGGCAATCACATCCAGGCCCAGGCACAGGTTGGGGATTTTGGACAGGAGAGTTTGGACGAGTTCGAGAAAATCCGCGGCCCGATAGGGTCTTTTCATCATGCGCAGGATGGCGTCGTCTCCGCTTTGCAGGGGCAGGTGGAGGTGCGGGCAGACGATGTTGGAATCCGCCAGGGTCTGGAGCAGTCTGGGCGTGATGGTCATAGGTTCGAGCGAACTGAGCCGGAGCCGGAGTGGGAGCCGGGCCGCGGCGATCTTTTCAATCAGGTCCGCGAGTTCCAGCCCTTGGTCCTTGCCCCATTCGCCCAGGTTGATCCCGCACAAAACCGCCTCTTCAAAACCCTGCTCGGACAGCGCCCGGAGCTGTTCGAGGACCGGGCCCGCGGGCAGACTGCGGCTTTTGCCCCGGGCATAGGGCACGATGCAATAACTGCACCGGTAATTGCAGCCTTCCTGCGCCTTGACCAGGCCCCGCGAGCGGAATTGCACGCCGCCCCGGGGGTGATAAAAAATATCGTTCATGCTTTCCGCCGCGGTCCCGCAAAGCTCTTGCAGCAGCCGGTCCCGCTCGCCCGCGCCGAAACGCGGGGTCGCCTGTTCATCCTTCAGGCCCTCCGGATTTCCGGCCAGGCAGCCGGTGAAAATAATTTTTGCGGCGGGGTTCCATTTGCGCGCCCGGCGCGCCCAGGTCCGCGCGTCAAAATCCGCGCGGTGCGTCACGGTGCAGGTGTTGATGAGATAAAGGTCGGCCGGGGTTTCCGGCCCGGGCGCGGCGAGGACATATTTTTCAGCGAGATAGCCGAGCATCGCCGCGGAGTCATATTGGTTGGCCTTGCAGCCGAGCGTGATCAGGCACAGTTTGGGTTTTTCCGGGTCGCTCATTTAAATGGGGATTTCGAGGAACTCGATTTCCTCGGGAATGGTCTCGACCAGGGTCAGCTCCAAGGCGTCTTCATAAAACTTGGTCAGGCCCTTGACATGTTGGGAAGTGAGCGAGAAATCAATTCCTTTCCAGTAGGCCACGGCCTGCTCCGGCTTGATCCAGTCATAACCGGACATGCCCTCGGCCAGCTCGCCCCAGTTCTTACGCGCGTCCTCGACCGCGGCCTTGAGCGACTGGTGCAGGGCGACCAGTTGCTCCCTTTTTTCGGCCGCGGCTTCCCGTCGGACATGCCAGACCGCGAAAACCATGGGCAGGCCGGTGTGCTCCTTCCAGAGTTCGCCCAGGTCGTAGCTATATTGGTAGCGCGCGAGGATTTTTTCGCGCAGCGCGGAATCTCCGATCAGGAGGTGGGCCTCGGCCTCGGTCCAGCTGGAGCGGAACTGGGTGTTGTATTGGAGGTATTTGCCCAGCACGATTTTCAGGAGGGCGACCCCGGTGGCGCTGGCCGCGGAAGTGGAGATGGTCATTTCATCGAGGTCTTCGAGCGGGATGTCCGAGAACAGGAGCACGCTTCCGACCGGGCCGAAGGACCCGATGCAGAGTTCGGGCAGGAGCACATAGTTGTCGGAATTCTGGCAATATTCGATGGAGCTGGAAATGCTTATATCAATCTGGCCGCGGCGGAGCATGGTGTTCAGGTCGGTGGGATGTCCGGACACATACTGAAAAAACGGCTGGTTGAATTTTTTCCGCAGCGGGTAGAAAAAAGGGTAGCAGTCAAGATAGGGAATCTCTCCGATCAAAAGCTTATCCATTCACCAGTCCTCCTTGAACCTTTGCAAATCCTGCCGTGCGATCATGCCTCCGGCCCCGGGCCGGAATCTAAAAATTTAGCATAAAAAAACGGCAAGTTCATATTTTCGGCCGCCCTTGGCCGTGATCAGGCTTATTCTTCCGCGGTCACCCGCAGCACCTCTTCCACCGTGGTGATGCCCAGTCCCAGTTTCCGGATGGCGACCTCGCGCAGGATCATCATGCCGTCGTCCACCGCGGCCTTCTTGATCTCGTTGCCGGGCGCGCGCTGGTTGCAGAGTTTCTTAATTTTGTCGCCAAGCTCCATCACCTCGAAAATCGCGGAGCGGCCCAGGTAGCCGGTGTTGCGGCATTCGGAGCAGCCTTCGCCGGACCAGACCTGGTAATGTTTGGCCCGGTCCTTTACCGCGATCCCCAACATTTTCAGGTCGTCCTCGCTGAGCGTTTTTTCTTTTCGGCAATGCGGGCAGATTTTGCGGACCAGGCGCTGGGCGACGATGCCGATGACGGTGGACGAGATGAGGAACGGCTCGATGCCGAGATCGAGCAGACGGGTGATGGCGCTGGCGGTGTCGTTGGTGTGGAGGGTTGAGAGCACCAGGTGTCCGGTGAGCGCGGCCTGGATGGCGTGGGAGGCGGTGTCGCGGTCGCGGATTTCGCCCACCATGATGATGTCGGGGTCCTGGCGCAAGATGGTGCGGAGCGCGTTGGCAAAAGTGACATCAATCTTGGGCTGGACCGCGACCTGGTTGAATTCCTCATACACCATTTCTATGGGGTCCTCGATGGTGACCACATTGACCGCCGGCGACGCGATTTTTCTCAGCGCCGAATACAGGGTGGTGGTCTTGCCCGAGCCGGTGGGGCCGGTGACCAGGATGATGCCGTGGGTGTGGGTGAGGAAGCGGTTGAACAGTTCGAGCTCGCGCGGGAAGAAGCCGAGGTTTTCAATGTCCTGCATCAGCAGGGTCGGGTCGAAAATCCGGGTGACCACCTTCTCGCCGAACGCGGTGGGCAGAGTCGAAACGCGCAGTTCGATTTCCTTGCCCTTGTGTTCGGTCTTGATCCGGCCGTCCTGCGGCTTGCGCTTTTCCGCGATGTCCATCCGGGAAAGGATCTTGATCCGGCTGATCACCGCGGTGTGGACCACCTTGGGGACCCGGTGAATCTCGTGGAGCACGCCGTCAATGCGGAACCGGATCAGAGAGTAATCGCGCTTGGGCTCGATATGGATGTCGCTGGCGCGCTGCGAATAGGCATAGCGGAAAAGATACTCGACCGCATTGACGATGGGCTGGTCCTGATAATCAATCTGGTCCTCCGGCCGCATCCGCACATACTGCTCGAGGTTGCCGATGTCAAAGGCCGGGGTCAGTTCGCGCTCGGCCGCGCTCACCGAAATCCGGAACCCGTAAAAATCGTTGATGATGCGCTGGATCTCCGAGCGGCTCCCGAGCACCAGCCGGACCTGCTTCCCGCTCGCCTGCTTGATCCCGTCCAGGCCCTCCAGGTCAAAGGGATCGTCGGTCGCGACCAGCAGGGAGTTGTTGTCCGCGGAGATCGGGATCATGGAATGCTTGCGCGCGAACGGCCGGGCAATGGTGCGGGTGACCAGGTCCAGGTCCAGCTTGAGCGGATCTATCTTGATAAACTCCATCCCGAGTTCTTCCGCCAGCAACTGCATAATCACTTCCTCGGTGATCAGGCGGTCCGGATCCTCCGGCAGCGAATACTTGAAGCTGGCCAGAATCTGGATGGGGGAAATCTCGGTCTGGAGCTGGCTGTGGCCCTTGGAGAACTGCAGCTCTTTTTGTTCGAGCAGGAGCCGGGCTTTTTGCTTGCCCTGCTTGACCGAGATCTCGCGGAGCTGGGCGTCGCCGATCAGCCCGCGCCGTTTCAGGAGCTCACTCAGGTTTTCCAGCGTGAGGCGTTTTTCCAACTCGATCAGACTCGGTTTCCTTTTTTCTTCTTTGGCCACGGTCAACTCCAAAACTCGCTTTTTAGTTTTCTGCCCATCAGCGCGGAAACCGCCAGCTTGAGCGATTTCTGCGCGTAGAGCAGGAGATAGACCTGCTCGGTCACCGGCATCTCCACCGCGTATTTCTGGCTCATTTTGTAAATACTCTCGGCATTGGCCACGCCCTCGGCCAAATCTGCGGTGGGTTCGATCCCTTCTTCCAGCTTGATCCCGGACAAATAATAGGGATTTTCATGGCCGGTCTTGATCTTATCCACCAACTCCGGCTCGTTACACCACAACGCAGGCGCCAAGTCCTTGCCCGCCAGCAAATTCGCCCGCGCGGTTCCCCATCCACCCGCACCGATCACACCGATCTTCATGCTACCTCATCATACCCCCATCTTTTAGATCAATCAAACCCCTCATAAGGTTTATTATTTCCAGTTTTGGGTTTGAAGGCGGCGGCCGGGCTGCTCGCTTGACATACCCGGCATAAATGCATAAATTATAACCATGAGTGAAAATATAGAAACGGCAAAGAGCAAGTGGCCGACCATCGCCTTGGCGCTTTTAATCCTTTACACCTTGAGCCTGGGCGTGGCGACCGCGGATGAGGTGTTCCATTTAGGCATTTTCCCGACCCAACTCGAGCGCATGATTTCCAAAGCCATCAACAACCTGAAAAGCCCGGATGCCGCGGTCAAGGATAGTGCCAAAAAAGAACTGGAGCTTTACGGCGACTTTGCCGTGCCCCAGTTGATCAAGGCCCTGGGCGACACCCAACTCCGGCCGGATGTGATTGATCTCTTGAAAGAGGTTTCCGGCAAGGACTTGGGGTCCGACCCCCAGGCCTGGAAAGACTGGTTTGAGAAGCATAAGCATGAATTTTAAGGAGGCCTGCCATGATTAAAGACAGCGTGCAAAAAGTTATTGACGAGATTCGGCCTTCCATTCAAATGGATGGCGGGGATATAGATCTGGTTGAGGTTTCGGACCAGGGCGTCGTGAAAGTCCGCCTGCGCGGGGCCTGCGCCGGATGCCCGGGCGCGACCATGACCCTCAAGTTCGGGGTCGAGAAGATCCTCAAGCAGAAAGTGCCGGGAGTGACCGAAGTAGTCCTCGCCTGAGACCGGTTTCAGATCAATAAGCTCCAAAGCTCCGATTATTTCGGAAGGGGCAGAATTTTTTTCTGCTCGGTCATTTTGAATTTTGACCAGTCGTATCCCTGCTCGGCCAGCCGCTTGACGATCCCGTCGAGCACCGGCTGGGGTAGCTCCGGGGTGCGGCTCAGGATCCAGCCGTATTTGCGGGAGGGATGACCGACCACCGCGTATTCATAGTTGGGCCCGAGGTCAATGATCCAATAATCGCCCGCGAACCATTTCAGCCCGAAGGGGAAAAAACTCACTTTCAATTTGGCATTGGTGTTTTTGTCCATCACCCAGGCCACGCCCTTTGCGGATTTGACCTTGCCCTCCGCGGTGACGCACTGGTTCAAGACGCCGACCTCGCCGTTATCCTTGAGGGTATAGGCGGCGGTGGTGCCGCCGGCGCAGTCTTTCTGGAACCACATGGGAATGGTGGCGATTTCATGCCATTGGCCCAGGTAGCGGCTCAAATCAACCTTGGGCACGGTCTTGGGTTCAGAAGGATTTGAGGAATCGGCGCAGGCCATCATTGTTATCAGCTTTGCGGAAATGAGGAACAGTATGACGGCGATCATTTGGTTTTTCATTTTGCCCTCCCTTGAATCCAAGGCTAGACCTTGTGCAAAAAATTATCAGCGGTCTGTTGAATTTCTGCGCCCATTCTAAATCTTGGTGAACGGTTCACGGTGAACGGTCAACGGTAAAATCGGCGCCGCAGTCCGTGCACCGTTAACCTTTCGTCGCCTCTAATCCAATTCCAGATGCTCGCCCCAAATCCGGTCGTCCAGGTGAAGGATGCCGATGGTGCGTTTGGGCGCGAACCTGCGGTCGGTGGCGGAGCCGGGGTTGAACATCAGGATTCCGCTTTCGAGTTTGGCATAGGGCGTATGCGAATGTCCGAAGCAGATGCAATCTAATTTTTCCCCGGGGAATTTTTGCCGCACGCGCACGGAAAGTCCGTCGGGCGCTCCCCAGCCGTGGATGATCCCGATCCGGAATTTGGCCAACTCCACGATCCGGGTCGAGGGCAAGGTGTCCTTGATCATGGCTGGATCCATATTCCCGGCCACGGCATAGACCTCGCCGAACTCCTTGAGCATCTCGAGCATGGAGAGATCAACCAGGTCTCCGCAATGGATGATGGCCTGCGCGTCCTGGAAATGCGGCTGGAGCAGGAGCTGCAGGCTATCCAGGTCTTCGCTGACTTTCTGGAAGATTTTGCTGGCGACCTTGCGGATCCCGCCGGGCGCGAGATGGGTGTCGGAAATTACCCCGATTTTCATGTCAAGGCTTTCGGACTTGGGTCCTGCTCACACGCGGTTATTCTTGACCAGATAGTCCGCGAGCCTTTTGCCTAAGGAGATCACGCTCAACACCACCGGCAGGTCCAGGGTTTCCGGGATCACGCTGGCATCGCAGCAGAACAGATTCTTGACGCCGGTCTCGAGGTTGTCGTTGACCACCTCGCCGATCCGGGCGGTCCCGCCTGGATGCGTCAGCCGGATCGGGGTGATCGCAATCGAGTTCGGGTCCGCGCCGGCCTTGGTCAAGATCTTGACGGAGATCTCCGAGCCCTTTTTCAGCCGGTCCAGTTCGGTCTTGCGCATCGGTTTGTGGAACCGCTCGCTCTTGAAAATCTCGCCGTTCATCTCGTCGCCGACCTTGACCATGATCCCCAGAGCGCGTCCAAGCTGGAAGGCCTGCCAGAAGCGCGTGGGCCTTCCCAGCGCCATCATGGCCGGCAGCATCAGCCAGGGATCGGCCAGATTGGCAAAGACAATCCGCTCGTCATAATGCGCCAGGCTCCCCACCGACATGGGCGGATCGTGCCGGGTGCCTTTGATGTCGCCCTTGGCGATCCCATAGACCATCACCACCGGGTCGGTGAAAAATTTCTTGCCCGCTTCCTCAAGGCCGCTCCGCAAGAGCACCCCGGGAGTTCCCACTCCGCCCGCGCTGATGATGGTTATCTTGGCCTTGAACTGCTTCTCGCCCTCCGCGGTCTTCGCCACCACCCCGATGCAAGAGCCATTATCCCGGAGCACGCGGTCCACCTTGGCCTTGAGATGAAGCTCCGCGCCCAAGGTCACGGCCTGGTCCACATATTCGGCCGCGGTCCATTTCATTCCGCACGAGCAGCCCATCATGCAGGAACCCCCGGTGCAGTTCCCCTTGGCGCGCTCGGGCCGGAAGAATTTCCGGAAGGGCTCCCATTGATAGCCCAGGTCATTGGCCGATTTCATGATCAGTCGGCCGCTTTCCCCCAGCATATGGTCCGGGAGCGGCTTCAAATCCAGTTCTTCAATCGTGTCATCCGCGTATTCTTCCAGGCCGATCTTGTATTTTTCCTTCAACCATTTCGGAGGATAGGCCGCGGTGCCGCAGTAGAGCAGGGTGCTCCCGCCGAGGGCGATGCCCCGGACAATCATGGGCGAGATCAACCCCGGCATCATTCCCATCAAATCCACCGCCCCGAGCATTCCCATCACGGTCCCCGGATTTTTCACCCGGGGACCCCGCTCCAGGATGCAAACCTTCTTCTTGGCCTTGCTTAATTGCAAAGCCACCGCGGCCCCGGCTGGACCCGACCCCACCACAATCGCGTCATAAATTTTTTCCGACATCGTTCATTCTCCTCTCAGATTTCTTTCTTTTATTAACGACAGTCCCAGTTCCATGAAATCCTTCTTGGGCAAAATCACTTGGTCCGCGGGCCTCCGCTTCATGGCGATCGCATCTTCCTTGCACTTCCACACGCACAACCCGCAACCGATGCACCTGGCCAGCTCTCGTTTCAAAACTTTTTTCTTGCCCCCGGCCGGGTCATCCTCCATCTCGAGCGCCTTCACCTGGCAACGCTGAGCGCAGACGCCGCAATCGTTGCATTTCTCCTCATCCACCTCGATCACGAACCCGCTGCTGGCGACCACGCTGGGCAGGTTGAGCTTGTTGACCGCGGAGAGGAACCCGCAACAACAGCCGCAACAGTTGCAGATGAAGCTGACCTTTTCCCGGACATTATCGGTGATGTGCACCAGCCCGGCATCCTCGGCCAGCGTCAGTTTTTCCAGCATCTCGTCCTTGTCCGCCCTCCGCGCGAACCCCCGGCCGACGGCGAAATCCACAAACGGCCCGAAGATCATGCAGACTTCCTTCGGCTTCTTGCAGGCGTCCCCCAGCAGCTCGTGCTCGTGCCGGCAAAAGCAATTGGTCAGAGGGCCATCCATTTCGAGTTTTCGATGATCGCCTTGACCTGCTGGAAAGGCTCAATGGCCTGTCCGGCCGGCACCGCCCTTTGGATCGGGATGGCGCGGGTATAGGAGGTCTTGAACCCGAAGCTGGCCTTGCCCCAGCCGTTGTAATAATATTCATTAAAAAGTTTTGCCAGCGCCCGCGATTTGGCGTCGTATCCGGCTTTCATGAACTGGAGCTCGAAGATGCCCGGGACCATTGGCAGCAAAGTGTAGGCAATCTCGCCGTCCTTCGGATACGCGAACGCCAGGCCTTTGTCGCAAAGGGTTTCGAGGACCGGCTGCAACTGCTCCGGCGCCTGGCCCATCTGCTCGCACAGCCTGCTCAGTTTTTCGCGCGAGGGCTGGATCGGAAGCCGGCTCGCAATCCGGGCCTCATCCTCCGTGAACAGGATTTTCAAAATTTGGTCCAATTGTTCGGTCCTTGGCGCCCCGGTGGGAAACTGGTTCAAGAGTTCAGCCAGCGCCTGGTAATAATCCATTTATCGCCTCCCGGAAACTACAGGCTTAATCTAGCAAATTTTCCCGAAACATGCAATCGGGCCGTGCCGTGCCGATTGGAGGACGCCTCAAGTTTTATCCGGGCCTTATATTTTCTAGATTTTCATCAAGCCCAATAATCCGTATGGCCATCATCCGGTCAATGAGATCAAGGCATTTGCTCTTTAAGCCGTCATCCCGCGTTTGGCTATATAAGCGGACAATAAGTCTGCTAGCAATGGTTCCAGCAAACGCTTCTCTTTTCTGCATATCTCCGGCAGCCTGCCCAGCGATGTCCAAGAACCGTGCACAGGCCGGTAGACATAGCTCGGGCAATAGTGAATCGCATTCCTCCAAAGCTCTTAGCAAATATTCATGGCTCGATTCAAATGATGGGCTCTTGATAAAGGCTGTCATGAGTTCAGGGTAATTTGTTACATCTTGCCTGTCGAGTTTGTAAAAACAAGAAGCGGCTTCTTGACGGATTTTTTCAGAAGCATCATTGAAAAGCTGCACAAGAGCTTTTTCGCAATGGTCTTGAAATTCAGCAAATCCCAAGTTGGCGGAATAAATTTGAGCAGCGCCCATACGCTGAGCTTCATTGCCATTTAAAGCCAACTTAGCAAGCTCATTGGCGCCTTCATGATAAAGAGAGGCAATGCATGCGCGGCGCGCGCCGGCATTGACAACCTCTTCTTCTTGCGAATTCAGCATTCTCTCAACAACATGCTTCAAAGCGAGAAAATGTGACCTAGAAGCGTAATGCAGGAAATCTTCTGCAAATCGAGTGCACAATAACTTGTCATCTATTTGGACAAGCTCTAAAAACAAGCTAACGGCAAGATCAGGCTGATGGTTCAGCAAGTATATCAAGACCTCAGCGGTGCTACATCGAATCTGGATCAGTGGATCGGATACGAGTTTTTCCAATACCGGCTTAAGGAAGTCGATTTTATTAGGATGATAATGTATCAGAGAAGCAAGAGCGTCGATTGCCTGTCCCCTTGTGCTATTTATAGACTGATCGGTTAAGAGCTCGCCAACTCTGCCCTTCTCGCCGTCCTGGAATCGAATATCGGTGATTGCCTCTGGATGATAAAGAACATGCCAAATTAATATGTTGACTAAATCGTCTGGCAAATTCTCTTGGGCCTTTTTGCCAATTGCGCGAACTATGGAGGCTCCGCAGGGATGGCCTGGCAACCGATGGCAATAGGCGCAAATTTGGCTGAAAAGTCCAAGATCAATTTCAAATTCTGATACGGAATCAAGAATTGCATTGAAATAAAACGTGCTTGTTATCTCAGGCAACTTTAGGATAAGCTTGGCAAACCTTTCAGGAGCCTTCTTGGCTTCCGCTGCCAATCCGGAGGCCAATTGCTCAGCGCCTCCCACCAACTCCCCATCTGGGGATAGATGGATTCCACGTTTGTTATACTTCTGCATTGCCTCAATCCAATTCTCATCGGACATTCTTGAAAAAGCGACAGGCGGTATCGGAGGAGAGGGCCTCCGTGCAAATCCCTCTTTAATATCCGGAGTTGGTTTCGCCTTATTTGGACCATGCTTTCTTTCCCATTCGTCCAGACGACTTTTTACCTCTGGAGTTCTTCTATACTCTGGAATCGCTTCTAGCAGCCAATATTGGGTTATCCCCCTCTGCTCTAAATCCTCTGCTTTTCTTTCCCAACTAGGGTAAAAATCCAATATTCTTCGGGAAAAGTCTTCGAGGCTATCACTAGTGCAATTAGCTGAAACCGTCTCAATAAACTTAGCGACTTTGGCTCTAGACTTTGGACCGGTGGCCAGGCTAGTTTCAATTACCGCGCTGAACCCATCGGCCAGATAAGAGATCGAGAAATCTGCGCTATTCGGGCCCAATCCAGTAAGTGCACCAAGAATGCCTGAGCCGAAGCGCAACTTTTTAATCCGGGGCCAGGTAAAGGATTGCAATAATTTCATAACCATTGCCGGCTGTGTGGAAGCGGCCAAGGTGAGGGCGTCTTCAATGGATTCAAGAATATCGCGGTCATAACGACTGGTCCCAAAAACTGCTTCAAGTGGCTCTTGAGTTTGTGATTCAGGGTCCCATTGGGAGTCCAATTCCAGAACTTCAAGAATGACCGGAAAAACATGATTTAAAAATTGAACCGGTGAACCGTTTGCGCATCTATCAAGCAGATCTCCTCGATTATTAACTCGGCTAATGTCTATCCCATAGCGCCCTTGATTTGGCGATTCGGGATGTTGAACATAGGAAATCAATCGCTTTTTGAAAATCAAGCCTGCAGCCTCGCAAGCCCACCCAGGCTTTTTTTCTTTGAGAGCATAGAACAGATCGCCAAGGTCAATTACATTGTCTGGCGGTGCCCCGTTATCTAGCAGATCGTTTTTGACAAGGAAAAGGAAAAAATCAAAAAATCCTCTCCCGGCAGTCAGATCTGAATGGTTGATTAGATAGAAAATCCGCATTGGCCATTTTCCCTTTGCTGTTGCATAAGGGGCTAGCAATTCAGCGACTCGATCTGCTCTCGCCTCTTGCCACAAGCTCATGAGGATGATTGTGCCATCAATAGCTTTGCCATCATTGCTGGCCAACCATTTCTCCAATTGACCCAGTGAATCAAGTAATGTGGGCCAACCATTTGGCCGTTGGCTGAATGATCTAATGGTCATCCAAAGGTGGTTGACCAGATCTGAATCCGAGTGACTAAAAAGTGGCTCCAATACTTGCCACTCGTCTTTTTGGGGACTGTTTAGGGAGGCTAAGAAATCCAATGCTACTCTCTTGATGTGAAAACGAATCCGGCCCTCTTTTAAGAGGGAAGATAGACTTTCCAGATAGGCATTTCGGTTAGCATCTCGCAGGTAGGTAAGGATTTGTCGGACGAGACTGCGATGAAAAAGATGCTGTTCTCCGCCCAATAAAAAGTCAAGCAAACCGCGCTCTTCCCTTAGGAATTTTCTAGCGAAACAGTAATCGAAGAAACCCTCATGAAAGAATCTATACCTTTTGTTATCAATAATGAGGACATGTTCGGAAGCCATTGCTTCGGCGTCTTGTTTATAGCCATCTAATATTTCTGAAGGCGCTGAAAGGCTCTGTTCTTTTGCCATATGCTCACAAAGCAAATTGGTAACTTCCATGAATTTGGGAGCATGGTCTAATCTTATTCGTACTTGTCTTTCTTTGTAGTCCCAAAACTTATCATAAAGGTCCTTTTCCGTTGTGAATGATAGGGCTTTGACTTTGTCTTCTTGAGCTACTTCAGCGAGCAACCGCAATCTTTCAGGCACCCCAATAAGCTCAATTTGTCGATCTGTAAGCCTGCCGGAATCTAAGCCGATTTCTTTCAAAAAAGCAGTAATCGATTCGCGAGGGAGCGGTTGGAGAGTATGAATCTCCAGTTGCCCGCCTTTTTCAGTCAGTTGTTCGATACGGTGATCATTTTTCAGGTCATATAGACGGCAGGCAACTAATAGCTTGATATTAGGGTGGGCAATAGCCTGATTTATAATTGCTCTTATACATTCGAAAAAGCTGGTATTTCTGCCGGAAGCAAGGCTAATTGCATCAAGTTGATCAATAATTAGAAGGCAAGATTTTGCTTTAGCAATGTTTGCAAGAACTAGAGCGGGTGAATCAGGGAGTTGCAATTGGGTGCCAACCGATTTTGGGTGGATGACGGGTTGTAAATTATCAACTCGGAAAGCTAGCAAGGGCATTTGCCGGTTTTGCGCCTCTTCGGCCCCTTTCAATAGGATCGAACTCTTTCCAATCCCGGCATCTCCTGTCACCATAATTCCGCGCAGACTATCCTTTTCATACAGCTTTTTGCAGATTAGCTCGGGTTCATTCGTGAATAGGAATTTTCCATTGATCAGTGATCCTCGCAAGCCCGACAGATAACTTTCGTTCTGTTCATCAATTCGAGCCATGATCGAGCTGTCGGCTGCCCAGTCCCTTGTTCTTATGCTCTGACTCTTTAAGAATTCATAAATATCATAAGCGAATAGCTCCCTATGCACATTGTCCAAGGCATATTTAGTTAACAATGCTGATATTGTAGACGGATCACCATCTAGAAGAGCAGAAATCTTGCTTTCCAGGTGATTTTGAAGCAGCCCCTCGCTTACCGTTTCAATCTTGATCCTCTTAAGATAAGAGTAGCACTCTTCTTCAGAACATTTTTCCCAATGCTGCTGCAAATTTGAAAAAAGTTCTTGATGTTCGCTTGAAGAAAGAAAACTTTTTTTATATTCTTCTAGACTTGTTGTCGCCATAGCTCTTTCGCTCATTTCTCTGATTTGGTAGGCGCTATCGGCGGACACAAAAACACAACTGCTGGTGGGTGACTTAAGCTTTTCAAAAAAGAAGCCCAGCACTCCTTTTTTCTTCAGTTCTCCAATCGACCATCTGCCTTCACCGGCAATTTGTCGCTTCACCTGATGGTATTCTCTATTTCCAGCCCTGCTTAAATAAAACTCTGCTCCCTTGCCTTCTTCTCCTGGCGGCTCCAGCCGGATTGAATCTGCTTGGTTTCGAAGAACTTCAATCATGCAGGAAACAGTCCACCGCCCTTCATAGCGGTTACCAAATTTATCAGCTGCTCCACCGGGTAAAGGCACTCCCAATTCCTCCTATGCCAATACTGAATTTATACATTCTTTTTCATAAATTGCAAGATATTATTTCTTGAAAACCCTCTATTTGTAACCCATTGATTTTGCAGGGGTTCGATTTCATAATCGGTAATTAGTGGCTGTCCCTAATGATTGCAGGAACAGGCCGGGGCGGAATTTTTTCCGGACCAAGACATGCCCGCTTTTGCACTTCGGCCGGATCGCGCCGGCTTTGAGCAGGGTCCGGTAGAGGCTGGCGGGATTCAATTTATTTCCGAAGACTTCTGCGCAGAGTTGCGCCAGGTCTTGCTCGGAAAAGATTTGGGGCAGGAGCTCAAAGAGCGACGGAGTGAGGACCGCCAGTTCTTTCAGTTTCAGTAAAGCGCTCTTTAAAACCAGTTCGTGGTCAAAAGCCAACTCGGGCGGTTTGTGCGCCGGGAACCAGCCCACCGCAGCCGCGTCATCCCCGGCCCGGGGCTTGACCTTTTCGTTGCGCACCAGGGCCAGGTAAGCCACCGTGATCGTGCGGCCGCGCGGGTCGCGCCGAGGATGGCCGAACGCGCCGAATTCGATCAGCTTTAATTTCCGGAGTCCGGTTTCCTCGAACAGCTCCCGCCGGGCCGCGTCCGGCAAGTCCTCATCCATCTCCACGAACCCGCCCGGGATGGCCCAATAGTCCTGGAAGGGCATGCGCTTGCGCCGGATCAGGAGCACGCGGAGCTTGCGCTCAAAGAACGCCAGGATCACCACATCCGCGGTTGCGGCCTGTTTGGGGAATCTTGATTGATCGTATCCGGCCGGGATTTGGTAGCCGGGCCGGGCGATATATTTAGAGTAGTCCCTGTTCATGCTTGATCTCGCGCACGAGTTTTTGCCGGAGCCTCCTTAGTTTTTCCGAATACTTGACCGGGTAATGACCCGGGCTGGTCAGGCTCCGGACGCGCGGCGGAATCCGTTCGAGCTCGTCCTGGGCTTTTTCCTGAAGCTCCTTGAGCGCGGGCGGTTTCCCGATCCGCTTGCCTTTCTCCATCACCTTCCGGAGCAAAGGCCGGCCGGGCATCTTTTCCTGCGCGCACCCGATCACATCCTCCGCGTAAAATTTCTTGTCGCCGGTTTTCCTCCAGATCTGCTTCATGCCCGGGTAGGTGGCTTTTTGGCTGCTCAGTTTGAGCGTGTATTTGCTTCCCGCGGGCGTCTCGAGTTCAACCAACTTGTAAATCCCGCCCAGGGCCGGCGCGTCCTTCGAGGTCACCAGTTCGGTGCCCACCCCGAACATGTCAATGGGCGCCTTTTTGCGCATGAGCTCATCAATCCGATATTCATTCAGATCCCCGCTGGCGACGATGCGGGTGGATTTTTTGCCGGCCTGGTCCAAAATCCGGCGCGCGGACTTGGAAAGCTGGAGCAGGTCCCCCGAGTCCAGCCGGACGCCCCGGATTTCGCCCTTCATTTCCGCGACTAGGTGCGCGGCGTGGATGGTGTCATAAGTGTCAATGAGCAGGACCGCGTTTTCCGGAAAATCCGCGAGATAGTTCTCAAAGGCTTCCTTCTCGCTCTTGAATGCCATCACATACGAATGCGCCATGGTGCCGACCGCGGGGATGCCCAGGCGGGACGCGGCATAGACATTGGAAGTGCCCGCGCAGCCGCCGAGATAAGCCGCGCGCGCCGCGAGCACGCTCGCCTCGGGTCCGTGGGCGCGGCGGGTGCCGAAGTCAATCACCGGCCGGCCCCGGCCGGCTTCCACCACCCGCGCGGCCTTGGTCGCGACCAGGGTGGGGAAATTAATCATGCACAAAAGATAGGTCTCGACCAGTTGCGCCTGGATCAGGGGCGCGCGCACCGCCACGATCGGCTCGCCCGCGAAAAAAACCTCGCCTTCGTCCAAAGCCCAGACCTCGCCGGTGAATTTAAGTTCGAGCAGGAAATCAAAGAAACTTTTCGGGATATGCTTGAACACGGGGTTGGCTTTCAAATGGGCGATTTCCTCGGGCAGGAACCGGAAATTTTCCAGATACTCGAGCGTTTGCTCGAGCCCGGCGAAGACCAGGTATCCGCGGTTTTCCGGCAGGCGCCGGATGAACATTTCAAAGGCGGCGGCGGGGTTGTGGTTGTGCTGGAAATAGCTGGCCGACATGGTGAGTTGATAGAAGTCCGTGATCAAAGCCCGGTTTTCCAAGTCCAACAAGCCCATTGATTTTTCCTCCGCGTTAGATTCTAGGGGCCGCGTCCAGGCCTGTCAACTGCCAAGCGGGGCCGGCTTTTGACAGGAAGCATTTTTCCGGATAAATTGCTCAAAGGAGTTGGAGATGGAAAGAAAAATTCGCATCGCGCCCTCGATCCTTTCCGCGGATTTTACGCGGCTGGGGGAAGAGGTAAAGGCGGCGGAAAAGGCCGGCGGGGACCTGATCCATATTGATGTGATGGACGGGCATTTTGTGCCCAACATTACTTACGGGGCCTTGATGGTGGAAGCCTGCCGGAAGTCCACCAAACTGCCGCTGGATGTGCATTTGATGATCGAGAAGCCGGAAGCTTATATTGATGATTTTGCCCGGGCCGGCGCGGATGTCATCACGGTGCACCAGGAGGCCTGCGTGCATCTGCACCGGACGGTTCAGCAGATCAAGCAGGCCGGGGACAAGCTGGGCCGGAAGATCCTGGCGGGCGTGGCGCTCAACCCCGCGACCGGCATGACCACCATGACCGAAATTTTGACGGACCTTGACCTGCTCCTGATCATGAGCGTCAACCCGGGCTTTGGCGCGCAGACTTTCATCGAGAATTCGCTCGAGAAAATCATGCTCGCGCGACGGCTGATTGACGGGAGCCGCTGCCGGACCGTGATCGAGGTGGACGGCGGGGTGAACGAGCAGACCGCGGCGAAACTGATCCAGGCCGGGGTGGACATTTTAGTAGCCGGTAATTTTGTGTTCAAGGCCAAGGATTACCGGAAGGCGATCAAGACCCTGCGCGGCTAAAAGACCGGGGCTGGTTTCCCGGCCCCGGCTTTAAATCTAGTGTAGTGTCCCGGAAATAGGTTACCGGTTTTATCAATTGTGGTGCGGGCCTCCGGCCTGCAAAGTCAACGGATTGGCAGGCAAGATGCCTGCATCACAATTTAAGGGACACTACCCTGGCTGCTCCGAATCAGGCCATTGCTTATTTGATCAACTGCGCCGGCGTCAGGCTCCAGGCAGATCCGATTCCGAGTTGGCCTTGATAGTTGTATCCCCAGCACCAGAGGGTGTGGTCGCTCATGCTGCCGCAGGTATGGTTGTCGCCCGCGCTGAGGTAAAGCCAGTTGGTGGAAGTCCCGACCTGGGTGGGCGTGATGGGAGTTGAAACGCCGGTTCCCAATTGGCCGTAGCCATTATAGCCCCAGCAATAGAGCGCGCCCGTGGTTTTTATGGCGCAGGTGAAATAAGCTCCCGCGGCCACCTTGCTCCAGTTCGTATCGGTCCCGATCTGTTTGATTCCCGAGGGAGTGGTATAGGTGCCATCCCCAAGCTGTCCATTGCCATTGTATCCCCAGCAGACCAGTTGTCCGCCCCGGATCCCGCAGGTGTGATAAGCTCCGGCCGAGAGGGACACCCAGCCGGTATTGCTGATGGAGGTCGGACTCTTGCGGAGTTCCACGGTGGTTCCATCTCCGAGTTGACGATAATTGTTGTAGCCCCAGCAATACAGGTTGCCGGAAGAAATCCCGCAGGTATGGTAATCGCCGGCGGAAACTGCGGACCAAGTTCCGCTCACCAGGGTGGGAATGTTCTTTTCCGCGCTGGTGCCATCGCCCAGCGTGCCGCAATCATTGTATCCCCAGCAATAAAGCGCGCCGGTGCTCTTGATCGCGCAGGTATGGCGCTCGCCGGCCGCCAGCGATTGCCAGTTGGCCGCAGTGTCGCCCTGGACCGGGATTGTGCTGGGATTGTAGCTCCCGGTGCCGAGTTGGCCATTGCCATTGTCTCCCCAGCACCAGCGGGTATGGTCATTCTTGAGGGCGCAAGTATGCCAGAAACCTCCGGAAATCTGCGCGGTCCAGCCGGTCTGAAGCGTGATTTGACCCGGTAATTGGGAAAATCTGCCCACCGAGTCGCCTTGGCCGAGCGCGCCGGCTCCGTTGTATCCCCAGCACCAGAGCGTGGCGTCATTTTTCATCCCGCAGGCGTGGTTCTTGCCTAAACCAACCGAATACCAGCTGGTCCCGGTCACCTGGGTCGGGACATTTTTGTCGGGATCCGTCTTGATCCCGAGCTTGCCATACTGGTTTTGTCCAAAACACCAAAGGGATTTGTCCTTTTTGGAGGCGCAGGTGTATTCCCGGCCCGCGCTGATTTGGGACCAGGTGGTATCGGTTCCCACCTGGACCGGCACATTACTGCTCACATTATTGCCGTTGCTTATCTGGCCGAATATATTAGCCCCCCAGCAATAGAGCTTGCCGCTCACTTTGCGGGCGCAGGCCTGGTCGGTCCCGGTGGCGACCACTGCCCAGTCCTTATCCTTGCCCACTTTGGCCGGCTTGGTTTTTGGGTCATTATTCCCGATCCCCAGCTTGCCGTACCCATTCTCTCCCCAGCACCAGAGGGTCCCGTTGCTCTGTTGGGCGCAAACAAAGGAGTTGCCCACGCTCACGCTGGTCCAGCTACTCCCGGTTCCCACTTTGGCGGGTTTTTTCTTCATTGCAGTCGAGCCAAGCCCAAGCTGACCATAGTTGTTCATGCCCCAGCACCAGAGGGTGCCGTCGGTTTTTATGGCGCAGGTATTGTTTCCGCTTGCCGACACGCTCGACCAGCCCGTGCCGATTTTTTTCGGGCTGAGATCAAAGCTGGTGTTGCCATCCCCGACCTGGCCATCCGAACCCTCTCCCCAGCAGTAGAGACTGCCGTCGGTCTTGCGGCCGCAGGTATGGTTGAAGCCGGCGCTGACCGAAGACCAGTTCTTGGCCGCTCCCGCCTGCTGCGGGTCGGGATGGCTCACCGGGGTTCCGATTCCGAGTTGTCCGGAATTGTTGAATCCCCAGCACCAGAGCGAATTGTTGGTCTTGGTGGCGCAGGTATGGTAGCCGCCGGCGGAAACGGTTTTCCAGTCCGTGTCCGCGCCCACCTGGGTGGCGGTGTTAAGGGCGATGTAATCGCCCATGCCCAACTGGCCGGAGCCGTTCGCGCCCCAGCAAAAGAGCCTGCCCGAGGTGTCAATGGCGCAGGCATGATGTTCACCAAGGTCGAACTTGGACCAGTAAGTCCCGCCGGTGGCCAGGCTGACCGAGAATTCATTTTGAGGATTGCTTTGCGGTTCGGCCTGCTCGCGGCTCCCGCATGAGCAGATCAGGATTGCCAACGCCGAGATCGCCCAAAGCCGCTCGAAAAAGCCCTTTGCCATGTTCAACCTCCCTGGTCTTGGGGTCCGCCAGAATTATGATGGAAAGCTGTTTAACCCGGAGACAAGCGCGTCCATTTCCCGGATTCCAGGCTGACCATACCTTTTTTATCGAGCCATTTCAAGTGATGAATGATCATCCTGCGCTCAGGCGGCGGAGAGGCCGGAGCAGAGGGTCTGGAAAAGGTTATTTAAGGACTTTGGTCGGGGTGTCGCGCAGGGTGGAGTTGTCGCCCAACTGGCCGCGATAGTTATATCCCCAGCAGAACAAGGTGTTGTCGGCTTTTTTGGCGCAAGTGTGGTTAAAGCCGGCATCCGCGAAAAGCCAGGTGGTATCGGTTCCGACCTGGGTGGGAATGCTGGCGCTGGAATTATTTCCCACTCCCAGTTGGCCATAGGGATTTCCACCCCAGCAATAAATCCCGCCGGTGGTTTTTATCCCGCAGGTATGATAGTTTCCCGCGCTCACCAGGCTCCAGCTATCCGCGCCGATCCGGACCGGATTGCGCCGGAGGGTGTTGCTTTCATCTCCCAGTTGTCCATACGCATTGTATCCCCAGCACCAGAGTTCGCCGCCGTTTTTAATTCCGCAGGTATGACTTCCGCCGGCGCTGACGCTGGTCCAGTTGGCATCCGCTCCCACCGGGACCGGGCTTTTGCGGACGATGGTGGTGCCGTCTCCGAGCTGGCTAGAATAATTAAGACCCCAGCAATAGAGCGATCCCGCGGCGATGGCGCAGGTATGATAATCCCCGGCCGAGGCCGCGGACCAGGTTCCCGCGATCGAGACCGGGCTGTTCCTGGACGCGGTGGTGCCATCGCCGAGCTTGCCGTATTGATTGCTGCCAAAGCACCAGAGTGAGGAATTATTTTTAAGGGCGCAGGTATGATAGGTTCCGGCATCAACCGCGCTCCAGGTGTTGGCCGCGCCCACCTGGGCGGGGCTGGTCTTGTTTACATAGGTTCCATCCCCGAGTTGGCCATAACCGTTATTTCCCCAACACCAGAGGGTATTATCATTCTTGAGCGCGCAGTTATGATATTTTCCCGCGGACATTCGCGCGGTCCAGCTATTTCCCGAGCCTACCTGACCCGGGGTTTGCCGGAGCGCCGGTCCGACGCTGTTTCCCAGTTGTCCCTCCACGTTATACCCCCAGCACCAAAGCGTATTGTTGGTTTTCAGGGCGCAGGCATGGTCCGACCCGGCAACGGCATAAGACCAGTCGTTGCCGCCCACCTGGCTGGGGGAATTTTTATCCGGGGGCTCGCCCATGCCGAGCTTGCCGTATTGGTTCTGGCCGAAGCACCAGAGCGTCCGGTCGGTTTTCTTCGCGCAGCTAAAGGAATAGCCGGCGCCGGCCAAAGCCCAATCCGTATCCGCGCCGACTTGGGCCGGAACATTTTTATTCAGTTGCGACGGATCTCCCAATTGCGCATAACTATTGCTGCCCCAGCACCAGAGGGTCCCGTTCGTTTTCCTGGCGCAAGTGTGATCATACCCCAGACCCAGGCTGGCCCAATCCGCGCCGGCCAGCGGCGCCGGAAGATTTTTATCAGCCGTGGTCCCATCCCCGAGTTGACCGTTGAGATTGTAACCCCAGCAAAAAATCGCGTTGCCGGTATTTTTCGCGCAGGTATGGTTGCCCCCGAGATATACCCCGGCCCAGTTTTTCGCGGGCCCGACCCGGGTGGGAACTTTTTTGTCCAGATTATCCCCGATTCCCAACTGGCCCTGGCCGTTGGCGCCCCAGCACCAGATGGTTTTGTCGCTTTTCTTGGCGCAGGTGTGGTTATACAGCCCCGCGGTCACGTCGGCCCATCCCTTGGTTCCGATCTTGACCGGGACCAGGCTCATGGTATTGGAATTGTTCCCGACCTGGCCGTTGGTGTTGTCACCCCAGCAGTAAATCGTTCCGTTGTCCCTTTTCCCGCAGGTGTGGCTGAAGCCCGCGCTGACCGCGACCCAATTCGTGGCCTTTCCGATTGGAACCGGGGTTAATTTCATGTCCTGCAAACCGGTCCCCAGTTGTCCGGAGATGTTGTAGCCCCAGCACCAGAGTGTGCCGTTGGTCTTGAGCGCGCAGGTATGCCTTGCGCCCGCGGATACGCTTTTCCAGGTTTTGGAGGTTCCCACCCGGGTCGGGCGGGCCTGGTCGTGCTGGTCGCCGATTCCGAGTTGGCCGTAAAGATTGTAGCCCCAGCAATAAAGCGCGCCCGCGGTGTCAATCGCGCAGGCATGATCATACCCCGGGTCGAACTTGTTCCAATAGGCGCCTCCCCCGGACGCTCCGCTGACCATGACCTGGTTCCAGGATGGCGATTCAGAATCAAGGGCGGGTGGGAAATTTTGATCGTTCCCCGCGGAACCGCATCCGAGCAGGATAGTAGTCAGCAAACCACACAGCCAATAGTTCCTCAAAGCCCTTTCCATCAGACATCTCCTTGGGCATCATTTCTGCTCATCAGATTGCAGGTCTTCAGGTTGCGGAAAAAATGCGGTTCTAAACGGTTGCCGTGTTCAAGCTAATGGCGGACCGAAATCCACTTGCCTTCGTCAAACCTGACTATACCTTTTTTGTCGAGCCATCTCAAATG
>CAIUDS010000073.1 GCA_903897985.1 uncultured delta proteobacterium | reverse complement strand
GGAGCCGGTGGAATTCAAGTAGAGCAGTCCTCCCACCGGGCTGAGCAGGATCAAGACCAGAAGCAGGATGAGAAAAATTTTCAACCCGCTTTTCTTTTCCTCGTCATAAGTCAGGGGCGCGGGACGGGACGGGCCTGGGGCGGCCCTCGGAGGCTCGCGGACCTGGGCCGAGGCCGCGGGAGCCGGCCCGGACGGGGTTTCCGTGTCCAGGTCCAGCTTGGCTTCCAGGTCGTCCGAGGCCTCGGGCTTGTTCCGGGACGGGGCCTCGGGACGCGCATAGCTATCGAGTTTGGCGGAAAAATCGAATTCCTCGTCCGACTCGGCCGGGGCCGCCGGGGGCGGAGCCGGGGCCGCGGACTTTTTGCCTTGGGCCGGAATCTCCGAGCCGCGGTCAATCTTGAAATCGTCCAGGCCTTCGGAGAAAAAGTTCCCGTCCACTTTCAGATGATCTCCCGAGCCGGAGCCCGGAATCTCGGGCATTTCCGGGGACATGCCCATATCAGCCTTCTTGGACTCGCCCCCGAATTTATTGCTCTCGAAATCAGCCTCTTTCTCTAAACTGAATTCCTCGGTTTCCTTCTTGGGCGGGGCCGGCGCAGGCGTCTCTCTCTTATCCGAGGTCCGGTCCTTGTTCGCCGCGGGCGAGGGCGGCCGCTCGGTGGAAACGGCCTCATCCCCGAAGTCGAAATCTTCTCCGAAGTTAAACTTGTCCTCTTCTTCCCCAGCTTTGGACTTGGAGATTACCTCCGGCTTGGAGACCGTGTCCTTCTTCACCTCGAAGATGTTCTTGCACTTGGAGCAACGGACTTTCAGTCCCTTTTCCGTTACTTTATCATCGGCCAAATTAAATTTGGACGAGCAATTCGGACACTGGATGACCATTCCTACTCCTTAAGTGAGTGTAGTCCTGAACCATACTAAAATCAAGCCGGTCAAAACCGCTTTCTTCCCCCCGATTATTTGATAGCACAGTCCGCTCCGATTGTAAAGGGAGCCGTTTGTGGCGCGGGCATCTTGCCTGCGAATTGTAGGGGCAGGGCTTGCCCTGCCCGCCCTAATTCGGGCGCGGCGAGCCGCGCCACAACCTGGGCAAGCGCTTAACCGGGAATCAAGGAATCAAATTTGACATCGCAATTCCGGGGCGATAGTCTGGCGGCATAACTTTCGTTCAAGGAGGAACCGGATGAAGAGGTCTTGGAATTGGGCTTTGGTGGTCCCGCTGATTTTATCCATTTCCGGATGCCTGAGCGCGCTCAAGAAATACGAGTCCCAGCCGGCGCTCGCGCAATATGACGGCGAACTCAAGCTGGCCGGGCTTTCGGGCCAAGTGGACATCTACCGCGACTCCTACGGCATCCCGCACATTTTCGCGGACCATGATCGCGACCTGTTTTTCGCGGTCGGTTATGTCCAGGCCCAGGACCGCTTGTGGGAGATGGTTTTTCTCCGGGCCATGGGCGAGGGCCGCCTGAGCGAATTGGTGGGAGAGGTTACCCTGCCGGGCCTGGGCAACACCTTCCAAGTGGACAAGGCCCAGCGGATCATGGGCATGAAATGGCTGGGCGAACTGGGCGAGGCCCTGATCCAGGAAACCGATCCCGAGAGTTACCGCCAGCTCCAGGCCTACTGCGACGGCGTGAACGCTTTCCTCGCCAGCCACCAAGATTGGGCGCAGCTCCCCATCGAGTTCCAGGTCCTGCGCGTAAAGCCGGAGCCGTGGCGGGTCGCGGACATCATCAGCTACGGCATGATGATCGGGAAACAGTTGGGCGCGAACATGGACGAGGATCTCTTGCGTTATGCCCTGATCAAGAAATACGGGCCGGACCGGGCCTGGCAGCTTTTCCCGCTGCATTATGCCCTTGGCCCGACCATCGTCCCGAACGATATGCTCAAGAACAAGCTACAAACTCCGCGCGACCTGCCCCCGGGCGGACGGCCCTCGGATGCGGAACTGGGATACACGGGGCCGCTCTCGAGCGAGGCCGCGTTTGTCCTGGCCAAAAGCGTGAAGGATTTCAAGACCGCTCTTTATATAGACACGCCCCTGGCCTCGAACAACTGGGTGGTGTCCGGCAAGCTGACCGAGTCCGGCAACGCCATGCTCGCCAACGACCCGCACCTCGAACATATCGAGCCGTCGCTCTTCTACCTCATGCACCTCAAGAGCAAAGACATTGACGCGTTCGGCGCGGCCTTTGCCGGCGTGCCCTTCCCCGTGCTCGGCCATACCCGCAAACTTTCCTGGGGCGCCACCACTCCGCCCGCGGATGTGCAGGACTTGTTCATCGAAACCACGGACCCTCAACACCCGGGCCAATATCTTTACCAAGGCGAGTGGAAACCGTTCATCGTCCGCAAGGAAATCATCCGCGTGCGCATGGGCAGCCGCCTGGTCCCGCGCGAGATCAAGATCCAGCAGACCGTCCATGGCCCGGTCATCAACGAGATCGCAAAGGATCTGCCGAAGGACACGCCGCCGCTGGCGCTGCGCTGGACCGCCTGGGATTTTTCCCGCGACCTGAGATTCTTCGACTTGGTGGCGCAGTCGGCCACGGTTCCTGAGTTCATGCAGAAGATCAAGGCCGTTCCCAAAGCGGAACTCAAAATGATGAGCATCGCGCAGATGTATAACATTTTAATGCGCGGCAGTTCGATCGCGGATTTCGTCAAGGCGATGGACACGCTGGTGGCGCCGGTGCAGAACTGGGTGGCCGCGGACGCGGACGGACATATTGCCTACCTCCCGGGCGGCCTGACCCCGATCCGGAAAAAGGGCCTCGGGCTTTTGCCGGTCCCGGGCGAGAAGGGCGAGTTTGACTGGACCGGTTTCATCCCGCTGATGGAGCTGCCTTATGCGATAGACCCGGGCCGCGGCTACATGGCCTCGGCCAACAACCCCCTGGTGGACCAGCGTTACTATCCTTATGTGATCGGGTTCTCCTACGACGAGGGCTGGCGCGCCTGGCGGATCGAGGAATTGATCAAGGAGTTGGCGCCGCTCTCGATGGACGACATGAAACGGATCCAGAACGATGTCCGGGTCAAGCGCGCGGTCTGGCAGCTCCCGATCATGCTCAAGGCGGTGGACCGCCAAAAACCGGAGGACCCGCTGGTGAGAACGGCGGCGGAGGAACTGAAAAATTGGGACTGCGAGGCGAGCCTCACGGCGACCGCGCCGGTGCTCTTCTTCGAGTTCAACCGGCGCCTGCGGACGAACATGATGGCGGACGAGGTTGAGCCGGGCGATTACGAGAAATATCTGGACAGTGGCATGTTTGATTATGTGGTGCTCAAAGCCCTCGACGACGGCGCCTCGCCACTCGCGGATGACAAGAACACAAGAGAGAGGGTTGAAACCCTGGACGACATGATCGTGAAATCGCTGCATGACGCCATGGCTTATGTGACCAAGACCTATGGCCCGGACCCGAAAAATCGCGAGTGGGGGAAGCTGCATACCATCACCTGGGAGAACCCGATTGGGATCGGGCCATTAAAGGTTTTGAATGTCGGGCCGTGGCCGCATTTGGGCGGGCGCGATACCGTCCGGGCCGCGGGATTTTCCGGCAAGGGCAAGACGCCCTGGGCCGCCCGG
>CAIUDS010000072.1 GCA_903897985.1 uncultured delta proteobacterium | reverse complement strand
GAGGGTCTCGTAGTCGCGGGGAGAGGCGATGATCAGCAGGGAATTGGTCGGCTCATCCGCGGTGATCCGGATCTCGCCTTCAAACAACCCGCCGCTCAGGGTGGCGGAAGTGGATCCGCTATAAGACTGCCGACTGGTCCCGCCCCCGGCGCCCAGGCCGGACATTCCACCGGCGCCGTATCCTCCGGTACCGAAGCCGCCGGTCATCCCGGTCATGCCGGTCATCCCGGTCATGGAACCGCTGGCGCCAAAGGAGCTGGTCGAGGTGGTGCGCCGGGTGGGCTGGGTGGACACGCCTCCGCTTCCGGCGCCGCCGGCCAGGCTGCTCAAGGTCCCCGCCAACTCGCGCGCAACCGCGTTTCGGCAGTAATAAACATGGAAGGATCCCTTGTCCCCGGGCTGAATATCGAGTTGGACAATGATTTTCTTGATCGCGTCAATGGTGGGCCGGTCCGCGATCAGGATCAGGGAGTTCAGTCTTTCTTCCGGAATTATCTTGGCCTGCGCCCCGGCATTGGTCGAGGTTCCGACCGCTTGCTGCGGACGGCCTCCGGGGCTCGGTGGCCGGGCCGGAACCGCGCCCGTGGTCTTGCCGCCCTGTTGTTCCCCGAAGATCTGGCCCAGAATGCCCGCCATCTCGGAGGCGGCGCTGTAGTGGAGCGTGACAATTTCCATCTCGGGCTGCACGGTCGGGACATCCAGGGCCTTGATCACTCGCAGGATCCTCGAAATATTGAGGGCCGTGTCAATCACCACCAGCGTATTGGTCGGCAGGTAGGGAACCGCATTGGCGGCTTCCTTGCTCAAGAGGGGCTGGATCAGGGTCACCGCGTCCTGCGCGTTCAAATAGTCCAGCGGGATGAACCGGACCACCAGGGTTTCGCCCGCCCGGGGTGGAGCCTCGCCGGGCAGGTAGATGGGGAGATTGGACTTGACCGCCTCGGCGATCGGGATGATCCGGTATAAATTGGGGATGCTGGTCGCCACCATGTTGTAGCCGTTCAAATTAAGGATGGCCTGGAAAATGGGCAGGGCCTGGTCCTTGGGCATTTTCACGGGGGACACGATCGTGATCTTTCCTTTGGGCACCTGATCGAGGATGAAATTCCGGCCGGTCAGGTCGGAGAAAACTTTTACGATCTGCTCGAGCTCGACATCCTTGAAATTTATGGTGAAGCTGTTCCGGTTCTCTTCCATCATCTTGGGGGCTGAGGCCGCTCCCGCCGGAGTCGGCGGCGCCTGGCCGAAAGCTTCCGGCGCCGGCCCCAACAGCAAGGCCCAGGCGAACAACCCGATCAGAACCCATAACCCGCGACTTGAATTCATTGACTCCCCCTTTATTCCACAATCTCATAGCTCATCGGGAGCGGCCGGGACCCCCGCGTAATCTCGATTTCAAACCGTTTCTCGAACCGGAGCTGCTGCAAAAGCTGGAACGCGGTTTCAACATTGTCCATCGGCGCGCCGTTGATCTTGCTGATGATGTCCCCGTTCCGGATCCCCAGCTTCTCGAAAATCCCCCCGGGCTTAACCGTCAGCACCCGGAAACCGTCGGGCTTGCGGCCCGAGCCGTCTTCAACGAAATTCGGGACCATCCGCGCCTGGGTCACAATGTCATTGATGTTGCCCAGCGCCTGGGTGATCGCCGACCGGTCAATCTTGTAGTAAGTCTCGCTCACCCGCTGGATCCCCTGCGGAACCAAACCCTTCCGCCGCTCCTCCAACTTTTTCGCCGCTTCCTCCGGAGACATCAAGGCATAAGGGCTCACATAATCCGGTTCCTCCTTGGGCGGACCCGCGATCTCCTCCAGCAGCAACTCCTGTTTGGCGCCTCCCCCCAGGTCCAGGATTACTTTCCGTTCCTGGATGTCCTCGATATTGGCCCCGCCCGGAAGCGCGTCGCCGATCTTATAAGCGTCTTTGACATTCTGGTCCACGCTGATGATCATGGCGCGGTTGGCCGAGGAGCCCGGCCCGAAATACAGGATGCCGTTCAAGGTCGCGTTCACGCGCGTGATCGCGGGCGCGCCCGCGGTGCCGCCCTCGGCCAGGGTCATGTCTATGGTTCCGAAGACATTGCGCTCCACGATTTTAGTCGAGGCCGGGTGGTAGTTGAACCCGCCCTCGGGCATGCCCGCGTAAGCCACCGAGCCCGTGGGCGCGGGCAGGACCAGAAACTTTTTGCTCAGGTTGAAATTGATCAGCCCGGCCAGGAAATAGGCCGCGAAGAACAACAGCGCCAGGTTCACGATCCAGAAATATTTGATTATGTTTTTTAAAATCACCATTTGAGCCGATAACTTTATTTTAAAATTCCGACTATTTTAGCAGACCTTCCGCATTATTGTCAAGTTGAAGGTTTTACCTGGGTTTTGACAGTTTTTCCTGGACAAAGTTCGGAAAACCCGCTGAAAATTTTATAAGGAATTCAACGGCCTGATCGCCATGCTCGGCCGGCATTACCCCGCGCCCGAGGTCCAGCGCGAACTCAAGCAATATCTCGAATCGGCCTGACCGGCGGCCCCCGCGTCCTTAACAGGGTGTTGAAAATCTCGGATGTCCAGAGTCATTCCCGCGAAAGCATGCCCTCGACCAGATCGGGGGCGGGAATCCAGCTTATTGATAATACTGGATTCCCGGTCAAGCCGGGAATGACAGAAAGGGGTGCCGGAGCCATTTTTCAACACCCTGTTAAGCTTTTGCGCCTTTTAGCTGTTAAGCCTTCGGCTTCGCCACCAGCACCCGCGCCGGCCGCAGCACCTTGCCTTCGCGCAGGAACCCCGGCTGTTGCTCGAAAACCACCGTGTCCGGCTCATGCTCCGAGTCTTCCACCAGGCCGGTCGCCTCATGCACCGCCGGATCGAACTTCTCGCCCACGGTCTTGATCCGCTCCACCTTGAACTTCTCGAAAACCTTCAGGAATTCCTTGTTCACCAGCTCCAGGCCCGCTTGCGCCGCCGCGTCAATCTTATGCTCCCGGCCCGAGGCGATCGCCTTCTCCAGCAATTCAAAAACCCCGAACCCTTCCTTCAGAACCGCCTCCCGCCCCACCTCCGCCAGCGTGCCCCGTTCCTGCTCCGCATTCCGCTTGTAATTCGCAAAGTCCGACCTCAGATATAGATGCTGCTTTTCAACCTGCTCCAGCTTCGACTTCAACTCCTCCAATTCCGCCGATTCCCGCCCCGACTCCGCCTCCGGCTCAGCCGCTTTCGCCTCAACTACGCTCTCCGCTGCCGCCTCTTCCGCCAGCGGCTCCATCCGCTCCTGCTCGCGGACCTTTTCTTTATGGGTTTTTTCGACTTTAACCTTGGTCATCTTATATCCTCCAAATCAAAATAGGTTTTTCCTCGGATTGTCCGGGTTCAGCTTCGCAATCTCCTCCAACAACTCCCGCGTTTTCTCATCCACCTTTTTCGGACTCACCACCTGGACATGAACATACTGGTCGCCGCGGCGGCCCGTCTTCGGGTCCGGCGCCCCTTTGCCCGACATCCGCAAGGCCGTGCCCGCCTGCGTCCCTGCCGGGACCTTCAGCTTGGCCCGGCCCTCGAGCGTGGGGACCTCGATCTCCGCGCCCAAGGCCGCCTCCCAGAACAAAACCGGGACCTCGAGATGGATATTGTTTTCCTCCCGCCGGAAAAACGGATGCGGCCGGACCTGGATCTGGAGGATCAGGTCGCTCCGGCCCCGCCGGGTTGCCCGGCCCTTGCCCGGGATCCGCAGCCGGCCGCCGTCCTTTACCCCCGCGGGGATCCGGACCGTGATGTTCTCGTTGTTGACCGAGAAGCTCCGCACCCCGCCCTTGATCGCGTCCATGAAATCTATCGCCAGCATCGCCTCCGCATCCTCCGGCGAGGGCTGCTCATATTCCATGCCCGGCTCATTGCCCTGCGACCCGAAGATGTCCCCGAACAAATCGCTCACGCGGCCCCGCCCGCCCCGGCGGCCTTGGCCCTTCCGGCCGAACCCGGCAATCAGGTCTTCGATGTCGAACTCGAAATCCGGGTTGGTGCCCTGCGTATAATATTGGTAGCCCGGCCGCGGACCGCCCGGACGCCCGGTGACGCCCGGACCGCCCACAAACCCATACTGGTCATAATGCTGCTTTTTCGCCGGGTCCGACAAAACCTGATAAGCCTCGTTCATCTCCTTGAACCGCGATTCCGAGTCCTTGTTGCCCATGTTCCGGTCCGGGTGATACCGCTGCGCCAGCTTCCGAAAAGCCTTCTTGATCTCCTCCGCGCTCGCGCCCTTGCTCACTCCCAAAATCTGATAGTAATCCTTCATGAGCATTCTCTTCCCTTCATGAATTCCTCACCTTAAATTTAATCATTGCGCACCCTTTAGTCAATGAACCCAAGCGCGGAATTGGGAATTCGGAGTTCGGAATTAGCCGGCCATAAACAGGCGGTCACAAATTGCGACCACCTTGGACCGGACGGAACGGATTTAAACTTGAGGTCACAAATTGCGATCTCAAGATCGGAGGATAAGGCATGGTGGACAAAGCAAAAATTGTGGCGGTGAAGCGGATTGAAAGCCTGATCCTGGTGATCCGGGGCCAGCGGGTCATGCTGGATTCAGATTTGGCTTCGAGCTATGGCGTTGCCACCAGCAGGCTTAATGAACAGGCGAAACGGAATATAAAACGCTTCCCTCCGGATTTCATGTTCCAATTAAGCAAAGAAGAATTCTCTATCTTGATGTCGCAATTTGCGATATCAAGATCCGGCTGGGGCGGACGCAGGAAATTGCCCTATGCCTTTACCGAACACGGCGCGATCATGGCGGCTAACGTGCTGAACAGTCCGGAAGCCGTGGCCATGAGCGTCTATGTGGTCCGGGCGTTCGTCCAAATGCGCGAAAGGCTCGTTGCCAACGCGGCCATTCTCAAGCGGCTGGCCGAGATCGACAAAACACT
>CAIUDS010000071.1 GCA_903897985.1 uncultured delta proteobacterium | reverse complement strand
GAATTAATTCTATTGTCATTCCCGGCTTGACCGGGAATCCAGACCTGTCCCCGTGGAAATGGAGAACCAGTAATGACTTACCTGGATTCCCGCTTTCGCGGGAATGACACCGGGGCATATCCCACTCACCCGGCCAAGTCCGGCCCTTCCACTTCGTCATTCCCGGCTTGACCGGGAATCCAGCATTGATCTAGGTTCGCGTCCCCGATCAGGTCGAGGACAAGCTTCCACGGGCACAAGCCTGGGTTCCCGCTTGCGCGGGAACGACAAAAACTTCCCTACCGCTTATCTAGCTCGGAAAAAAATTCGCCGGAAACCTTTAACACGCATCCATGCCTCGCGCCCCGGGGCATCTTGAGTTGTGCGCTCCGGTCCTGCCAGCGAATGAGGTCGCTGGAAACGGAAAGACCGTATTTCTTTTTCGCGTAAAGGTCGTAATACAAAAACCATTGCTCGCCGATCTTAATTACCGTCGGACCTTCGGACCAGCTCGGGGTGAGCGGCTCGGACACGGGCCCCCACGGACCTTCCGGGCTTTGGGCTTGGGCATGGACAATGAATTTTTTCACCGGCTTGAGCGTCTCGTTTTTGAGGAACATGTAATAGCCGCTTCCGGCCTTGAGCATGGTGGCGTCAATGCAATTGAACCCTGGGTCGAACAAGAGCCGCGTGGGGCTGAAGGTCTGGAAGTCTTTGGTGGTGACATAATAGATGCGGTGGTTGTAGCCCTGGTCTCCGGCGGGATCGGTCTGGGGAAATTTTCCGGGGATGGTGGTTGACCAGAAAATCAGGAACTGTTTTTTCTGGTCATCGTAAAACATTTCCGGGGCCCAGCAGTTTCTGGCCTGGGGCTCGTGCGCCATCACGGGCAGATATTTTTCGTCGGTCCAGTTGATCAGGTCGGACGATTGCGCGTATCCGATTTCCTTTTCGGCGCTGGTCCAGGTCATGCGGAAAATCCCGTCCGGACCTTGCAGGACGAAGGGGTCGCGGAACATGCCCTGCCGGGGCTTGAAATAGACGCGGCCATGGTTCAGTTTTTTCCAGGTCGTTCCGTCCCGGCTCCAGGCCAGGTGCAAACCATCGCCCCTGGACTGGTGGCCGGATTTGAAATAGGCGAAAAGATAGCCGCTGTCATCGCCCCCGGCCGGGCCCGCGCTCATCGCTTGCGCCATGCCCAAAGCGCAAAAGGCCAACCATGCCCTGATCAACAGTTTCATCCCCGATTCCCTTTCTAACACAAAAATGCCTGAAAATAAATCCGCGGGCTAATTTTTCAAATTGACAAGAATTCGGGAACTTGCTAGACTTCAGCGGCGGAGAGAAGAGGTATGCGGACAAGAGTGTCCGCATCACGAAGGAGAAAAAATGAAGAAGATTTCGCGGTTGATGGTTGCGCTGTTGTTGGCGCAGATCATGGTTCTGGCCGGGTGTGAGTCGCGGCAGCATTCGATCCTGCGCGAGAACGGTTATGTCCGGGATCATCAGGTCGAGGCGGTCGCGCATTATTGGGACCATGTGGTCTATGCGGTGGCGGACGGGACCACCCTGGCCATGGACATCTCGGCGCCGGACTCGAAGGTTCCGCTCCCATGCGTGATGATCATCCACGGCGGCGGCTGGGAGCTCCACACCAACACGGTGATGGAAGGCATGGCCCGATACCTCACCAACCGCGGTTATGTGGTCTTCAACATAAATTATCGGGTTTTGCCGGATCTGAAACTGGAGCAGATCGTGGATGACAGCATGGGCGCGCTGATCTGGGTGAAGGAGCACGCCGCAGACTACGGCGGGGACCCGAGCCGGGTCGCGGTCACCGGCGACAGCGCCGGCGGTCATCTCACCGCCATGATCGTAACCCGGGCGGGCAATCCCAAGTTCAAACCCACTTATGCCGGCAACGGCAAGACCGATCTCTCCATCACCTGCGCCGCGCCGTCCTATGGCGTGTTCGACTTTGTGGAGCTTTCCAAGCAGTCAGGCGCGATCACCAAACACTACCTGAAAGAGAGCTATAAAAAGGACCCGGAAAGATATGAACTGCTCTCGCCGGCGCTCAATGTGAAGAAGGGCCTGCCGCCGCAACTCCTGATCGTGGGCAGCGAAGATGCGCTGGTCGGCCCGCAGACCTATATCTACGCGGACAAGCTCAAGGCCGCGGGTGATCCGGTCGAGGTTTGGGTTTATCCCGGACAGGGTCACGCATTCCTCAATAACTTCTGGGACGAGCGCGGCACCAAGGGCTTTGACCGGATCCTCAAATTCTTCGACGAGCAGATGAAGAAATAAGCGCCATTACAAATTACAGATTACAGATTACAAAAATTTTCTTTTCGTTCTATGCGGCTTTTCGGTGGTGATGCGGCTTTTGTTTGGAAAGCCTGAATAATGGGAGGCGATCATGGCGAAAAGCAAAGACCAATTAGGTGCGAAACCGGGATTCTCGCGGCGAAGTTTCCTCGCCGGGGCCGCCCTGGGCGCGGGCGCCGCGGCCGCGGGCACGGTCTTGCCGAGGAAATTGTTCACCGATCCGGACAAGCCGCCCTGGATTTCGGAGTATTATGTGAACGGCTTCTGGCTCGAGAGCGCGGGCCTGGAGCAGACTGAAGCCCATCCTCCCCTGCTCGAGGGCAAATCCAGCGCGGACATCGCCATCATCGGCGGCGGCTTCACCGGGCTCTCCTCCGCCTATCACCTGGCCGAGCGCTTCCCGGACAAGCGGATCGTGCTTTTGGAGGCGGCGCGCTGCGGTTATGGGGCGAGCGGAAGAAACGGCGGCCAGGCGCTCTCGGCGCTTCCGCTGGTGGAAGAGTTGTATGAGAAGGAGGGCGCGGAAGCGGCGAAGAAATTTTATGAGGTCAACCGGCAGGGGCTGGCCATGATCCAGGCCCTGGTCAACGAGCAGGGCGTGAACTGCGATTTGGAAAACACCGGCGTGATCGTATTGGCGGCGTCGGAGCAGGACCTGAAGGGCATGGAAAAAAGCCACGAAGCGGCCAAGGCCATCGGCAGGGACTCGCGTATGCTGGGCCGGGAGGAAGTCCGGCAAGAGCTGAAATCCGACCGGTATTTCGGGGGCTGGCGCGTTTCCGACGGGGCGATCATCAATCCGGCCAAGCTGGCTTTGGGCATGAAAAAGCTGGTGGAAGCGAGCGGGGTGGAGATTTTTGAAAAGACCAAGGTCGTGCGGCTCACGCCCGGGAAGAAAATCCGGATCGAGACCGAGTTCGGGGAGTTGAGCGCGGACGCGGTGGTGGTGGCGACCAACGGCTACTCGCATTCGCTCGGGCTGTTTAAGAGCCGGATCATTCCGCTCTGCAACTACGTGATCGCGACCGAGCCTTTGAGCGCGGCGCAAATGGAGGCCATCGGCTGGAAGGGCCGCGAGGCCCTGTGGGACACCCGGACCGAGTTCGACTATATGCGGTTCAGCGCGGACAACCGCATCGTGATGGGCGGCGAGGGCGCGCCTTATTTCTACGGCGGCGGCTTCAGCTCGGGCAATTACAAGCCCTCGCTCAAGATGCTGGAATCGAGCCTGCCCAGAACCTGGCCCCAACTGGAGGGGCTTCAGGTCACGCACCGCTGGGGAGGCACCATGGGCTTTACCCTGGATTTCGTTCCCTCCATCGGGGTCATGGGCGAAGACAAAAATATTTTCTACGGCGTGGGCTACTCCGGAGAAGGCGTGGCCATGTCGCAACTAGCCGGAAAGATCATCAGCCAGCTCTACGCCCGCGAGCAGACCGAGCTGACTCAATTCGCCCTGGTCAACCGCGCCATGCCCTATCTCCCGCCCGAACCACTCCGATATGTGGGCATCAGTCTCTACAAGAAATTTTTCTAAGCAGGGTTCAAAAGCCATTGCGCCGGGTTTTAATGTCAGCTATATTAAGTTTAAGACAATCATGAGGTGATCCCATGGCGGAATGCGCGGTTACGGAAAAAAGCATCTGGTCGGCGAGCCCGGGCCTTTCGGACCGGGTGAGACGGCTGCGGGAGGACTACTTTAAATTTGCGGACCGCGAGTTCCGGAACGAGTTGATGCCGTTCACCACTGGCGCGGAAAAGGACATCATGTTTGCCCCGCATAACTGGGGAGTGGCGCCCGAGGTGTTCGTACTCTACCGCTCGATCCAGGACTCCTGCCGGGCCCTGGCGAAAAAGGTGGATTTGTCCGAGACTTTCTGGAAAGAACCGCGGGTAAAACGGCAGGCGATTTTTTTCAGCCTGGTGCTCGAAAAATATCTGCCGGTGCGCATCCTCGAGGGCGAGTTGATCGCGGGCGGCCAGTTCAACGCCGCGCTGAGCAAGTGCTTCAATGACGAGGAACGGCAGGAATGGGAGAAGCTCGAGTGGAAATGGATCAAGAGCAACTTCGCGCTCAACCTGTTCGGGATCGGCAACTGCGGCGCCATCCCGGGACATCTGATCCCGAACTATCCCAAGATTCTGAAACTCGGGTTTTCCGGACTGATCAAATATTTCGAGTCCTTGAAAATGAGCGCGCACGACGACCATGAAGATTTCCTGGATGCCTTGATCATTTCCTGCAAGGCGGTCAAGGCTCTGGCGGACCGCTACGCAAAGGAAGCCGCAAACCAGGCCGAGGCCGAGCGCGATCCCAAACGCAAGTCCGAGCTCAGGGAAATGGCGCGGATCCTGGCCAAGGTTCCCTGGAACCCGCCTGAAACTTTTTGGGAGGCGGTGCAGGCGCTCTGGTTCACGCACATGCTGGTGATGACCTCGGAGAGTTATCCCGGGCCGGGCCTGAGTCCGGGCATGGTTGACCATTATTTGTATCCTTATTATGAACGCGATATAAAATCGGGCCTGATTGACCGCGAGTTTGCCAAGGAAATTTTGCAGTGCTGGTTCATCAAGCACAATTACGCGTATGACTTCATGGGCCGGATCGGGCCGAACCAGGGCATCAACTCCGGGTTCGGCCAACTCATCACCATCGGCGGGCACGGCCCGAACGGCGAGGACTTGAGCAATGACCTGACCTGGCTTTTGCTCGAGGTGATCGAGGAGATGAATTTGCTCGAGCCCAAGCCCAACATCCGGCTGCACCCCAAGACTCCGGAGCCCCTGCTCGGCCGCGTCGCGGAAATGCTGACTCGGTCGCAAGGTTCGCCGTTCCTCATGAACTTCGACCCGATCTCGGAAAAAGCCCTGCGCTGGGCCGGCTATCCGCCCGAGCGGCTCTGGGACTATGCCCCGGTCGGATGCCTGGAAAACACTCTTCAGGGTTGTGAGCGGGCCGGGACCGTTGACACCAACCTTAACCTGGCCAAGGCCGTCGAGTTGGTCTTCACGAACGGCCGCGACGCAAGACTGAAATGGAGGCTCGGTCCCAGGACCGGCAACCCGGAGCGGTTCAAAAATTTCAATGAATTCTTCAGCGCCTATAAGCTGCAACTGAACGCCTTGATCGAGCGGCTGCTCGCTTCGGAAGGCCAGGCCGACGCCATCCGGTCTCGGTTCGAGAACACGCCCTACCTGTCCGCGCTAATGGACGGGTGCGCGGAAAAGGGGAAGGATGTTTCCGCCGGCGGGCCGGAGTTCAATTTCATCACGGTGGAAGGGATCAGCTTTGCGACCGCAGTGGACTCGCTGGCCGCGGTGAAGAAACTGGTGTTTGACGAGAAGCGCGTGAGCATGAAAGAACTCAAGCGCGCGCTCGAGAAAAATTTTGAAGGCTATGAACAACTCCGCCAGACGCTTTTGAACCGCGCGCCCAAGTTCGGGAACGATGACGACGCCGCGGACTCGATCGCGCGCGAACTGAACAAATTCTGGACCGAGGAAATCTTCAAGAAACAGTCGCCCGCGACCGGCCGCCGCTTCCGGGCCGGCTATTTGTCCTGGAATTACTGGATCCTTTACGCGGCCACCACCTCGGCCACGCCCGACGGCAGGATGCGCGGGACTTATCTCTCGAACGGCATCGGCCCGGTCACCGGCGCACACCACCAGGGCCCGACCAGCATCTCGCGCTCGGTCTCCAAGATCGGGTTCGAGTCCGTGCCCAACGGCGGCAGCCTCACCCTCAGCTTCAACCCCAGCCTGGTCAGGGGCGATTTGGGCAAACGCATCCTCGCCGGGTTCCTCCGCGGCTTCATGCGCGAGGGCGGCAGCGCCCTCCAGGTCAATGTCATTGACCCGGAAACCCTCCGCTGCGCCCAGAAAAATCCCGAGCTCTACCGGAACCTGCTCGTGCGCGTGACCGGGTATAACGCCTATTTCACGAGCCTGGGCAAGGAGATGCAGGACGAGATCATCGGCCGAGAGGCTCTGGCCTTGGGGGAAAAATAATGGCGCTGAGCGATCAGGCTTTCAAGTTTTTGAAAACTTCCGGGCCGATTAAATTTGTGGCCACGCTCGGGGAGGACGGTTATCCGAATGTGGTCCCGATCCTGAGCACGGTGGCGTGGGACCAGGAAACGCTCTGCTTTGTCCGCTTCATGGTCTGGAAAACGCGGCGGAACCTGGAGGAGCGGAAACGGGTGGCGGTGTCCGGACTGGGATTGTGGCGGGCGCTTGAGGTGCTGGGCGAGTTCGCGGGTTTCGAGACCACCGGCGCGCGCATGGATTTTTTCAATGCCCAGGCCATGTATCGCTACAACGCCTACTTCGG
>CAIUDS010000070.1 GCA_903897985.1 uncultured delta proteobacterium | reverse complement strand
TCCAACCTCTATCTGCTCAATGTGGATACCAGTTATAATTCCAGCGGAGCCCCCGCCCTGTTCCTCAATAACGCCTACTTCAACGCTTATCCCAATATCTCCCGGTTCCTCGAACCCGGATACTATCAATAGCCGCAGCCCCGCACACTCTTTGGGAGCAGACACTCTTTTGTGATGTAGGCATCTTGCCTGTCGTATTCGTGCTACAGACATTCCTGTCTGCACAAAGAATGATGGCTGCGAGAATTTGCAATTTGCACATTGTGAGCATAAATTGGTTTTGAGATGGGCGGCAGACTCAATCTGATCACCGGGGCGTTCAGTTACTCGGGGAAGTATGTGGCGCAAAAGCTGCTCGAGCGGGGCGAACAAGTCAGGACTTTGACCGGGCATTCGGACCGGCCGAATCCCTTGGGCAAGGCCGTTGAGGTTTTCCCCTTCCGGTTCGATTCCATGCCGGAACTGACCAAGGCCTTCGCGGGGGTGGAGATTTTTTACAATACTTATTATGTAAGGGTTGCTTACGGCAAGGTCGGTTACGAACTGGCTTATGAGAACAATAAGAAACTGATCTCGGCCGCGAAGGACGCGGGGGTTCGGCGGATCGTGAACATCAGCATCACCGGGCCGTCGCCGGATTCGCCGTTCCCGTATTTCCGGCACAAATGGCTGATTGACCGGGCCGTGATCGAGTCGGGGATGAGTTATGCGATCATCCGGCCGACGGTGATTTTCGGGAAGGAAGACATCCTGATCAATAATATCGCGTGGATTCTGAGAAGGTTCCCGGTCTTTGCGGTGCCGGGCAAAGGCGACTATAAAATCCAGCCGGTCTTTGTTGAGGACCAGGCGGAACTGATGATCGAGGCCGCGGGCCTGAGCGAGAATTTAATCTGGGACGCGGCCGGGCCGGAGATATTTACTTTTATGGAGCTGGTGAAATTGATCCGGTCCAAAATCAAGAGTCCCTGTCTGGCCATCCTGCCCGCGCCCGCGGATCTGGTTTTCCTGGCGGGAAAAATCATGAACCCGCTGCTCGGCGATGTGGTCCTCACCCGGGATGAAATTTACGGCTTGATGGCCAACCTGCTCTATTCAAAGGAACCCGCGCGTTGTAAAACCAGATTGAGCGACTGGCTGGAGCAGAACCGGGAATGGGTGGGGAAGGATTATGCCTCGGAGCTAAAAAGGCATTACCAATAAGTCCCCGCTCAGGCCGTCGGCTATGTCCGGTCCGTCTCTCCGGCCGGCCGCTTACCAGTCGGGCTCGGACTCAATACACAAAACCGCTCACGCTGACCGGGACATCGCTGCTATTGTTGTTTCCCCGGCCGAGTTGTCCGGCCCCGCCGAGCCCCCAGCATTTGGCCGTGCCGTCGCAGTTGAGCGCGCAGGTGAACCACATGCCGGAGGAAATGGCGCAGACTTTGGAGGGCATTCCGGAGACATCCACCGGGACATTGCTGTTGGTGTGGGTGGCATCGTTATTTCCCAGGCCGCCGTCACCGTTATAGCCCCAGCATTTGGCGCCGCCGGCCTCGGTCAGGCTGCAGGTATGCTCGGAACCGGCGGAGACGGCCGACATCCCGGAAGTCAGCCCGAAAACCTGGACCGGGGTATACTGTTCATGGGCCGTGGAGCCGTCGCCGAGTTGGGAACTGAAATTGAG
>CAIUDS010000069.1 GCA_903897985.1 uncultured delta proteobacterium | reverse complement strand
CTTCCAGCGCCTTGGGGATGTAGGTGACCAGGACCGAGCGCTTCCGGTCGCTCGGGCATCCGAACACGCAGAGTCCCTCGCCGGTGCAGTTGAGCTGGTTGCGGCGGTTTCTGCGGATCAGGTATCCGAGCTTGGTGCAGGCTTGGTGGACCATCATTTCGGCCTTGCTGAACGATTCCGGGGCCTGGGGCGCGATGTTGCAGATCTTCTCGACCTTTTCGTAGAACGGCTCGAGGGCCTTGGGGGTGATGTCGCTGAGTCCGAACTCGGTGTTCCAGCGTTTCAGGATCTTCTCCGGGACGCGCCAGCACATGCCGCCGTTGATCACGGTGGACCCGCCCACGCAGCAGCCCTCGGAGAAGATGATCGCGGGCGAGCCCATGATCATCGAGGTCCCGGCGTCGCGGTAGAGCATCGGGATCATCTTGCACGGGTCGGGCACGAAATCCTTGCTCGTGTAATATCCGCCTTCCTCCAGAATGATCACATCCACCCCGGCCTCCGCCAGCTCCGCCCCGATCGCCCCGCCGCTCGCGCCCGAGCCGATGATCACCACCGAGCATTTCTCGCGCAAGTCCTTCGTAACCTGATCGCCTGTAACTATCATCTCTCACTCCTTCTTACCAGCTATGGCGGAGAGGTCTTTTATGAATGGTGTTTCTTTGCCATCTGTAATCTGTAATGGTATTTATTCACACCCCTGAAAATACTTCTTCGCCCTCCCCGGCAATCCCTCCGCGGGTCCCCATTTGCCGCTCTTGAGCAGCTCCCCGAAATACTCCGCGGCTTCCTTGCTGCACGCCACCGACGGCGGCGTGTTAATGTCCGCCACATTCACCTTCTTCAAGTGCGCCTCCAAATCGTAGCCGATATGCTTCATCACTTCCGGGTTCGCGTAGTAGCCGGTCATGGCGATGGCCTTCATGCCCTTGATCAGGTCGCGCCGCAGGGGGATGCGGCTCTCCATCCAGCCGCGCATGTATTTGTCGCGGCTCTTCGCGCTCATGCGCGAGAACGGAATGGGGTTGAACGCGAAAATCAGGGTGCCGTATTCCAGCAGATACAGCCCGACCGGGAACAGGTATTTCATGTGGCTCGGCAACGCGCCTATAAAGTCGTCCGCCACCGCCAGCATCTGTTCCTCCGCGGGCGGATCGAATTCCGGCTTCCGAGGTTTGAGGGTTGCGATCAAAGCCTTGATGATTCTCTCCATACCGCCTGATAGGTTCTTGGACATAGGACAACTCCTTTGCTTCCGTGCTGCCTTGAATTTAGCAAGCCCTTTCCCCCATGTCAACTATGGGGCGCGGCCACAAGTCGCAGGCGCCGGCTGCTCCTGCGGGCCGCAGCCACTCTTCGCCGGGGGCCGACACCCCTGCTTGCCCTCTGTCCTGTCCGCCGAAGCTTCTTGTCCTTTGGAGCTTTAGCGAAATAGGACAGCGAAGGCAGAAGTCTCGCCTTTAAGCGGGACGGAGGAGGGTCTGCTCACAACCATTGGCGCGCAGGCGCAGAGACCGCGGTCATTCCCGCGAACGCGGGAATCCAGGCTTGTCCCCGTGAAAGCTTGTCCTCGACCTGATCGGGGACGGCGAACCAGGTTAATGCTGGATTCCCGATCAAGTCGGGAATGACAAAAACCGGATTCCCGGTCAAACCGCGAATGACCGCCTTCGGCAAGGAGAACTACTGGTTTTAGATTTTATAGGCGGGCGTTTTCAAACCCTTAAGGGAGGATCGCAGGGGCTTAAGTTTGCATTTCGAGATAAAACGGGAGTAAAATAAAAGGATAAATATTCAATGATCGCACCTGACCTTGACCGGGGTTAACCTGAAGGAAAAAGAGGAAGGGTAAAAAAATGAAAGGCAATAACTTTAAATCCGGTTTTGGGATTCTTCTTGATGTTTTCCTGGCCTTGGCAATGATTTCCTGCAGTTCCGGATCGGATGACGCTTTGCCCGCAGGCGGCGAGCAGGATTCCGGATTTGACACCATGGTGAGTTACGCGAAAGCGGTGAATACCACGATCCTTTCCAATCCGACAAATCCATCCGGTTCCACCGACGCCGCTTTTACCTTTAAATGCAACAAGAAAAAATGCGCCTATAAATGCCTGCTTGATTCCGGTCTCTGGGAATCTTGCAAGTCCCCTAAAGCCTATAGCGCATTAGCAGAGGTTTCTCATACCTTCAAGGTCAAAGCCAAAGATAAAGCGACCGGCAAATGGGACAGGACCCCGGCAACATACGCATGGACCATTGACCTTACTGCTCCGGACACCAACATCATTTCTAATCCCACCAATCCAACTGATTCCAGCACCGCAGATTTTACCTTTAGCTCTCCGGACACAACCGCCACTTTTGAATGTCAGCTGGATAGCGGCGGCTTTAGCCTCTGCGCTTCTCCGCGGGCTTATTTTGGATTGACTGAAGGCGCTCATACTTTTGAGGTTCGGGCAACAGACCTGACCGGCAATGTTGATCCAACCCCGGCAAGTTATAACTGGGCCATTGACACCACTCCGCCGGTAACCACCATTGATACCTATCCCCCGGATCCCGCCAATTCAGCCTCGGCGCAATTCACCTTCAGTTGCACCGATGCCAATATTGTCTGCACCTTCCAATGCCAGATAGATTCCGGCGGCTGGAGCGCTTGTACCTCTCCGGCCAATTATTCCGATCTGACTGAAGGTCAGCATCTTTTCGAGGTAAAGGCCACCGACGGCGCCGGTAATCCTGACGCTACTCCGGCAACCTATAGCTGGGCCGTGGACCTGATCCCGGACACCGCCATCATTTCGTCCCCCCCTGCCAACTCCAACAATGCCGACGCCTCCTTTAGTTTCAGCTGCACCAACGGGCCCTGCACCTACGAATGCAACCTGGATTCCGCCGGATGGACCAGCTGCGCCTCGCCGAAAAGCTGCCCGGGTTTGGGCCAGGGCGGCCACACGTTCCAGGTCCGCGCCGTGGATGCGACCAGTAACACCGATCCCACTCCGGCCGGCCATAGCTGGAATGTGGATACTCTGCCCCCGGACACCAGCATTACTTCCAATCCCCCCAACCCGGACACTTCGCTCGACGCGACCTTTGCTTTTAGCTGCAATGAAGCCAGTTGCACTTTTCAATGCCGAATGGATTCCGAAGCTTATGTCGCCTGCTCCTCTCCCCGGAATTACATCAGTCTGGAGGACGGCACTCATACTTTCCAGGTCCAGGCCATTGACCCGGCGGGCAATCCGGATGCCAGCCCGGCTGTCTATGTCTGGAACATTGCTCCCATCAATGCCTGGTTTAAAAATACCATCCTCCGCAATATGGTCCCGTCGCCCCGGTCCGATCATACCGCAGCCTGGACCGGGAGCCTGATGTTGGTCTGGGGAGGAGCGGATGACTCCTCTTACTTTAATACCGGGGGCCGCTATGATCCCATAACCGACTCCTGGACCGCTATTCAACTCACCGGAGCGCCCGCGGCCAGGGCCTCGCATAGCGCGATCTGGACCGGGAGCCGGATGGTGGTCTGGGGAGGAAGGGATGAAAACGGCTACCTGGATACCGGAGGCCGGTATGATCCCGCAACCGACTCCTGGGCCGCCATTCAATTCACCGGAGTGCCCGCGGCAAGAGAATGTCATAGCGCGGTCTGGACCGGAACGGTAATGGTTGTGTGGGGAGGCGATAACGGCACTCCCTTGGATACCGGGGGCCGGTATGATCCCGCGAACAACTACTGGACGGCAACTTCAACCACCAACGCGCCTAATCCAAGGTATTCTCATAGCGCGGTCTGGGCCTCCGGCTTGGCTACCCCGGTAATGATTGTCTGGGGCGGATATGGCGATAGCTATTTGAATACCGGGGGACGGTATGACCCGGTGGGCAACTCCTGGACCGCAACTTCCTTGGGCGCCAATCTGCCCGGGGCAAGATATTTTCATACCGCAATCTGGTCCGAAACCCAGATGATTGTCTGGGGAGGATTTGGCGGCTCTTACTTGAATACCGGGGGCCGGTATGATCCCGCGGCCAACTCCTGGACCGCAACTTCAACCACCGGAGCGCCCGTGGCCAGGGCGTATCATACCGCGGTCTGGACCGGAACCCAGATGATTGCCTGGGGCGGATCGGGCACCTCTCCCTTGAATACCGGGGGCCGGTATGATCCCGCGGCCAACTCCTGGACCGCAACTCAAACCGTGAATGCCCCTGCGATAAGGGGATCTCATACCGCGGTCTGGGCCGGGACCAAAATGATTGTCTGGGGAGGATATGGCGGCTCGTACTTGAATAGCGGGGGCCGATACGACCCCGCGGCCAACACTTGGGCGGCAACTTCCACCACCAACAGTGTGCCCGCAGGAAGGTATTTACATACCGCGATCTGGTCCGGAACCCAGATCATTATCTGGGGAGGATATAACGACTCGTGCTTGAATAGCGGGGGCAGGTATGATCCGGTCACCGACTCCTGGACCGCAATCAAAACCACCGGTGCGCCCGCGATCAGAGAATCCCACACCGCGGTCTGGAGCGGAACGGTAATGGTGGTCTGGGGCGGATATAATGGCAGCGCGTACTTGAATACCGGGGGCCGGTATGATCCCGCCACCGACTCCTGGAGCACAACGAAAACCACCAACGCGCCCTCGATCCGGGCCTATCATAGCGCGGTCTGGACCGGAACCCAGATGCTTGTCTGGGGAGGATATGGCGGCTCGTATTTGAATAACGGGGCCAGGTATAATCCCACCACCGACTTATGGTACGGATCTACAACCGTATATGCAGCCAGCCCCGCGCCCAGGGAATCTCATAGCGCGGTTTGGACCGGAACTTTGATGATTGTCTGGGGAGGCGCCGATGGCAGCTCTTATATGAATAGCGGAGGCCGATATAATCTCGGCGCCGACACCTGGACGGCCATTTCAACCGTCAACGCGCCCACGGCCAGGAAATATCATGCCGCGGTCTGGGACACGGTGAACTCGCAGATGATTGTCTGGGGAGGATGGGATGGGATCTATTATTACGATACCGGGGGCCGGTATAATCCCGCCGGCGATGCCTGGCTGCCAACCGCCACCGCCAACGCGCCCATCTCCAGGGCGTATCATACCGCGGTCTGGACCGGGACCAAGATGATTGTCTGGGGAGGAATGGATGGCGTCTCTTATTTTAATACCGGGGGCCGGTATGATCCCGCCGGCGATGCCTGGCTGCCAACCGCCATCAATGCCAATGAGCCCTCGCCAAGGGCATCTCATACCGCGGTCTGGACCGGAACCAAAATGATCATCTGGGGAGGCACGGATGGCAAGGGCTATTTCAATGACGGCGGTAGGTATTGGCCGTAAACTAAGATAAAGTCATTTTTAAGGCTTCTCGCCCATGGTGGCGCGGATGAAGGCGGGGTCGGCTTCGGCGATGATGCGGGCGACTTCGCCGCGCAGGCGGAGTTTGTGCTTGGCGAAGATGTCGGGTTTTTTCGCGGCCAGGAATTTGGCGACTTCCAGGGCTTTGCCCAGGAGCGCCTCCGGCGCCGCCAGTTCATCCACCATGCCGATTGCGAGCGCTTCTTTGCCGCTGAAGCGTTTACCGCTGATGGCCATCCAGTCGGCCCTCCGGGCCCCGAGCACATAAGAAACCAAAGCGACCGTTCCGGGCGGCAAATCAATGCCCAGATCAATCTCGGGCATGCAGATCCAACCCTTGTCCTCCCGCATCACCCGCCAGTCGCTGCACAAGGCGATGAACAAACCGCCGGCAAAGCAGTGGCCATTGATGGCGGACACCACCGGCTTGGGAAAGATCAGGATGCGCCGCATCAGGTTATCCATTTCCAGGAAAAACGGGATCCATTCCTCCTTCGGACGCGTCATCAGCCAGGGCAGGTCAAGCCCGGTGCAGAAAAATTTCTCCGGCGCGCCCGTGATCACCGCGGCCTTGGCCGCGGCGTCGGCCTGGACCTGATCCAAGCCGGTGTTGAAGTCGGCGAGGAACTCGCGGGTGATCTTGTTTTCCGCGCCGTTGTTCATTTTCAAAACCCTGATTTCGCCGTCCTGCTCAATTTGAATCAGCATCAGCCCTCCTGAGTTTCGCATATTTAACATATCCGCAAATCGTTGTCAAAGACCCGCAAAATCGAGCGAAGAGATGAAGGGAATTTCGCGGAGCTGGCCCTCGAGACCGCGGACATCATCCTGGTTCGCGGCAATCCCCTGGATGTGGTAAGCTTGATCGCGTTTGCGAAAACCACCTTGACAGCGTAATCGTGGTTGCGATCAATGCGCGGAGACTTAAATTATCAGATGAGGATTGAGAGGAAGGAGAAAGACCGGAAGGAGGCCAGCCATGAGGAGACAGCATAAAGCTTATGATCCCCGGCAGCTCCAGCTCTTCGCCGAGACTGAACTCGACCACCTCAACAAGCTCCGGG
>CAIUDS010000068.1 GCA_903897985.1 uncultured delta proteobacterium | reverse complement strand
CTTGGATAAAAGTGTTAGACGGTCAGCCATTTTATGGAGCGGGTATCCTGCCTGCGCACAAACCATCTGTAAAAACCGCGGGCTGGAAGCCTGCTCCACAATTTCGAAGGCGTTGAGCGCGACGCAAAATTTTGCATGGAGGCCAAAGCGGGGTAGAATGGGAGGCAATGACGGCCAAGACCAAAATTGTGGCGACGATCGGACCGGCGAGCGACTCGGAGGCCATGGTCCGGAAGCTGATCCTGGCGGGAGTCAATTTGTTCCGGCTCAACTTCAGCCACGGCAGCCATGAGCAGCATTTGTTGCGCCTGCGCCGCATCCGCAAAGTCGCAAAGCGACTGAAAAGAAATGTCGGCATCATCCAGGACCTGAGCGGCCCCAAGATCCGGCTGGGAATCCTTTCGCCCGATAAGATCCTGCTCAAGCCCGGCAGCACGGTCCGGCTCTTCGCGGGCGCGGAGTCCTCTGCCCCCGACCTGCTCCCGGTGTCCTATCCGCGGCTCGCGCGAGACCTGAAAAAGGGCGACCAGATTTTACTCGGAGACGGCGAGATCGAGTTGCGCGCGCTCGGAGTTGACGCCGGCAAGGTCATCTGCCGGGTGATCGTGGGCGGCCAGATCAGCTCCAAAAAAGGCGTGAACTTTCCGAGCGAGCGGCTCACGGTTTCCACCATCACCGCCAAAGACCGCGCGGACCTGTCCGTGGGCGTCAAGGCGGGGGTTGACTATGTCGCATTGTCCTTTGTCCGCAAAGCCGCGGATATCCTCGCGCTCCGCCGCCTGATCCAGAACCTGGGCGCGGACATTCCGATCATCGCCAAGATCGAGACCATCTCGGCGCTGCGCAACATTGACGAGATCGTCGCGGCCACGGACGCGGTGATGGTTGCGCGCGGGGATTTGGGCGTGGAGGTCCCGCTGGAGGAAATCCCGGCGGTGCAGAAGAATTTGATCCGCAAAGCCAACCTGATGGCCAAACCCGTGATCACGGCCACCCAGATGCTGCGCTCCATGGTCGAGAACAACCGGCCGACCCGGGCCGAGGTCACGGATGTGGCCAACGCGATTTACGACGGGACCGACGCGGTGATGCTTTCGGAGGAAAGCGCGGTGGGAAAATATCCGGTCGAGGCGGTCGAGACCATGACCCGGATCGCGCTCGAGTCCGAGCAGGATTTTTACAATTTGCGCAAAATCGAGCGGAGCGGAAGTAACACGGACACCGTGCCCGAGGCGATCAGCGCGTCCGCCGTAGAAATGGCCGAGGCCATGAAGGTGAAGGCGATCGTCACCCCGAGCCGGAGCGGATACACGGCGCGCCTGGTGAGCAGGTTCCGGCCCCGGCCGCCGATCCTGGCCTTAAGCCCGGACCGCGAGGTCGTGAAAAGACTCAGCCTGGTCTGGGCCGTGCAGGCGCATTATTGTCCGGACCTGGAGAAACAGCGAGACCTGCTCGACTATGCTTCCCGCCTGGCGCGCAAAATCTTGAAGCTCAAAAAGGGCGACCTGATCGCGATCACCGCGGGACTGCCCATCGGCAAAACCCCGCGCACCAATCTGGTCAAGCTGGAAAAAATCGAGTGAGACGCGGGAGACGGTCCGCGGCGGATGGCTGATGATAATGCAAAATGGTTCAATTTCATGATCCTGGTAGTGGCCTGTTTCACCCTGATCGAATTGCTGGTCCTGGTCTGGGGCCTCAACCTGCGCGGACCCTGGCTCTGGGTCGCGATCATCGCCTTTGTCATGTTCCTCCTGCCCATGCCCTACCTGGTCTGGCTCATGTCCGGCGCCCGCTCGCCCGGATACTGGACCGCCTTGTTATTGGTCCGGCCGGTGTTCGCCTGGCATTTCAACTGGATCATGTTCGTGTTTTTCCTGGCCATGCCCATCATCGTCGTCCGCGCCGCCGCCGGTTTCGCCGGGGCGCAGGCGCCCATCACGGTCATGCGCTGGGTGGTCCTGTCCGTGGTCACGGTCTGGGGACTGGTCACCATCTACGGCCTCCTGGCCACGGTGCGCCGGCCCGGGGTGGAACGGGTTGAAATCAAAATTCCGGGGCTGGCCGCAAAAGACGACGGACTCAAGGTCGTGCAGCTTTCGGACCTGCATGTGGCCTGGTGGACTTCGCGGGAAGAACTCGAGCAGATGGCCGAGCAGGTGAAGGCGCTCG
>CAIUDS010000067.1 GCA_903897985.1 uncultured delta proteobacterium | reverse complement strand
GAGCTTCACGGTTGCGGACGCCGGGGAGATGATCGCGCTGGCCGACGGCTGCACCGCGTGCAAAGCGGGGGAGAAAAAGGCGGAAAAGAAACCGGCCAACCCGAATTGGGGAGGGTTTGGGGGCGTGCTGGGGAATTATATGTTTCTGGATCTTTCCAAGCTGGACCCGATGACCAAGGACCGCGGGATGGAAAACTTTGACGATTCCCTGGTCACCTACGGCGGCGTGGGCGGATTGATCTACAAGGACTTTCGGATCGGCGGCTTCGGGTTCGGCGGCCGGAATTTCACGGACGACAAGGTTGATGGCGAGCGTTTGACCGCGGACCTGGTGGTGGGCGGCGGCGGCCTGTTGCTCGAGCTCAACCACGGTTTCAGCAAAAAGTTCGGCGTTCAACTCGGATCCCTGCTGGGCGTGATCTCGGCGGAAGTCAAGGTCACCGGGCCGGATCTGGGACCGGACGAGGAATGGTCGGATCATGCCACCACCTGGATGGCATATCCCTATGCCGGTTTCTGGATCGCGCCGGTGGACTTTTTCTGGATCCAGGTTAACGGCGGCTATAATGTCTTCCGGCTGGAGACCGACGACTTTGAGAACCACGATCTTGATATGGACATGACCGATGGAGACTTGACCGGCAATTGGCAGGTTAGCTTGAACTTGCTCTTCGGATATAACCCGATTAAGTAATCGTCCCCCTTCAAACCTTATGCCGCGCCGGCCGGAACCCCGGTCGGCGCGGTGTTGGGAATTGGGAACTCCAGGATTTGCCAGTTCTTAGTCCAGGATGCTCTTATTTTTCCCGCCGGGATATGGTTCAGCTTTCTTTCTGCCCGGTTTCCGTATTTTCGGGTTTCGGATATTTGGGCGGCTTGACCAGCGAGATGATGATGGAAAGGCCGAGGATGGCCACAATCACGACCAGGGTGATCCAGGAGGGTATTTCGAGCCAGTGGGAGATGAGCATTTTGACTCCCACGAAGGTCAGGATGACAGAGATGCCGTGGCTCAAGTAATCAAACATTCGCATCAGGCCGCTCAGGGCGAAAAAGAGCGAACGCAGTCCCAGGATGGCGAAGATATTGGAGGTATAGGCGATGAAGAGGTCCCGGGTGATCGAGATCACCGCGGGCACGGAATCGGTGGCAAAGACCACATCCGTGGTGGAGATGGCGATCAGGACCACCATGAGGGGCGTGGCCAGCAGTTTACCGTTCTCCCGGATGAAAAAATGGCCGGCCTGGTAGTCCTTGCTGATGGGCATAAACCGGCGGAACAACTTGAGCGCGGGATTGTGTTCCGGCTCGATGTCCTCCGGCTCCTGGAACAGCATCTTGATCCCGAGGTAAACCAGGAACGCGCCAAACAAATAGATGGTCCATTCCAACTTCTGCACCAGGGTTATCCCGGCCATGATGAAAAGTATGCGCGCGATCATGGCGCCCAGGATGCCCCAGAACAGGATTTTATGCTCGAATACGGCCGGGACCCGGAAATAGGAGAAGATCACCAGGAACACGAACAGGTTGTCTATGCTGAGCGAGTATTCCACCAGGTAGGCGGTGAGGAAATCCACCGTGCTTTTGGCGCCCTTGAAATAATAGACCACGACGCAGAAAATCAGCGCCAGCGACACCCAGAACCCGGTCCAGAGCAGGGCCTCCTTCGGCTTGATCTCATGGGCGCGGCGCTGGAAGACCCCCAAGTCCAGCGTCAGCATGGCCAGAATAAAAATTATAAAACCGATCCAGAACCAGAACTGAGTCGTCATCGGCAGGTTCCCTTAATTGGTTTTAAACTCACAGCCTAGAATAATATCCCAGCCTGCCGCCAATGCAATCCCCGGGAACGGAGGCGCTGATTTTCACAATTCATAATTCATCATTCATAATTTCTATTTTACTCCCGGGCAGCCCTTGATTTTGCAGTCGCCGTTTTTGTCCACTTTCAGCATCCAGAGGTTTTCGCTCTGGTCCCCGAAATTCTGGGTATCGAGCGCGAACAGGTATCCGTCTTCCACCGGCACAAACGCGACCACCTGGTCCGGCCAGCCCTTCAAGCCATACATTTTCACGCCGGAAACATTACCGTCCGAGTCCAGTTTTGCGAAGAACCCGTCTCCGTCGGCGTCATCAAAGGATTTGGTCATCCCGGAGATGAGGAACCCGTCCCCGGCGGGAACAATATAGGAAAGATAATCCGCGGACGCCCCGCCCCAGGGCTTTTCCCAGAGTTTATTGCCTTCCTTGTCCACCTTGATGAAAGCCGCCTCCGACCCGCCCTTGCCGATCCCGGTGGACACTCCGGCCAAAAGATAATTCCCGTCCTTCATCGGCCAGACAAACAGGCCATTGGTAAAGTTGGGCCAGCCGTAATGCTTGTAAAGCCCGAGCTTGCCGTCCTTGTCAATCTGCAGGAGATACATGTCCGTGCGCGAGCCCGTGCTGGTAAGGGCCTGTGTGCCCGCGATCATGAAACTCCCGTCCGGGTTCTCAAAACCCTGGCTGCCGGTTTCATCAAAGTTCGTGCCGTAATTGAAAGCCCAAATCTGCTTGCCATCCTTGTCATATTTGGCCGCCATCACATCCTGGCCCTTGCCCTCGCTCTTGCCGGTCCCGATCAAGAGGTAATTCTTATCTTTGGTCTCCAGGATGTAACTGACCGCGCTCCCAATCGGTTTCCCCCAGACCTCCTTGCCCTTCTTGTCCAGCCGGCTGAAGACCCCGTTCTTGACAGTATCGCCCTGGGCATAGCCCGCGACCAGATACCCGCCGTCATCCATCGCGAGCGCCGTGTAAATCTTGCCCGGAGCGCCGATCATGTTCCATTCCTTTTTGCCGTCCTTGTCCAGCTTGATCACCCAACCCTTCGGGTCGCTGTTGTAGGTCTCGCTGAAATAGCCTGCCACAAAAAATCCCCCATCCTTCGCCTTGACCACCGCCGTCGGGACTTCAGTTCCTTTGCCCCCATAGGTCTTCGCGTCCCCTTGTTCCTTCCATTTCCCCAAGACCGGGAAGGAAATGATCAAGGTCATCATTGCCAGGGCCACAATCGCCAGTTTTGATCTTTTCATCTCTTACCTCCAATTTCGATTTTTGAATTTCCAACTTTTTAACTTTTAACCCTTTCAACCTTTAACCCTCCCGACCGCTTCCTGCCACCCCATGTAGCGTCACCCCTTGTGGGTGATCCCGCACTCACGCGGGACACAAGGCCTGACGCTACCATTTATCTAACCCGTTCCACCGCCGCTTGCCAGCCCTGATACAACCGGGCACGCTCCGCCGCTTTCATTTTGGGCCGAAAAATTCGGTCGGTCTTTCTTAGCCGGTTGATCACGGAAGCGTCCTTCCACAGCCCAACCGCGAGTCCAGCAAGATATCCGGCGCCGAGCCCGGTAGTTTCGAATTTGACCGGCCGGTTGACCGGGATGCCGAGCAGGTCGGCCTGGAACTGCATGAGGAAATTGTTCTGGCAGGCCCCGCCGTCAACTCGAAGTTCCTTCAGCCTGGTCCCCAAATCTTTTTCCATCGCCAGGGTGAGGTCGCGGGTCTGATAGGCGATGCTCTCGAGCGCGGCGCGGATGAGATGCGCGCGGCCCGCCCCGCGGGTCAGTCCGATGATCGCGCCCCTTGCCGCCATGTCCCAGTAGGGCGCGCCCAGGCCGACAAAAGCCGGGACAAAATAAACCCCGGCGGTGTCCGCGACGCTTTTCGCGAACGCCTCGGTCTCGGCGGCCTTGGCGATCACTTGCAACTGGTCTCGCATCCACTGCACCGCCGCGCCGGCGATGAACACCGATCCCTCCAGCGCATAAGCCGGCTTGCCTTTGGCGTCGCAGGCGAGCGTGGTGACCAGCCCGGATTTGGATTCCACGAATTTATCGCCCAGATACGAGAGCATGAAGCAGCCGGTGCCGTAGGTGTTTTTAGCCAGGCCTTTTTCAAAGCAGCCCTGCCCGAACAGCGCGGCCTGCTGGTCGCCCGCGTCTCCGGCAATGGGAATGCCGGCGGGCAGGCCGGGGCAATCGGTGTATCCGAAAATCCCGCTGCTCGGCTTGACCTCGGGCAGGAGCGACGAAGGGATTCCCAGGATGTCCAAAATTTCCGCGTCCCATCTTTTTCTGACAATATTGTATATGAGGGTGCGGCTGGCATTGGTGTAGTCGGTGGCGTGGACCTTGCCGCCCGAGAGTTTCCAGATCAGCCAACTGTCAATGGTCCCGAACGCGAGGCGGCCTTGCCGCGCCCGGGTTCGTGCACCCGGGACATTGTCCAAAAGCCACTTGATCTTGGTCCCGGAAAAATAGGCGTCAATCACCAGCCCGGTCTTCTTCCTAAATTTTTCCGAGAGGCCTCGCCTCTTTAGATTGTCGCAGATGTCTGTAGTTCTCCTGCACTGCCAGACAATCGCTTTATGAACAGGCCTTCCGGTTTTTCTATCCCAGATGACGGTCGTTTCTCTCTGGTTGGTGATGCCGATGG
>CAIUDS010000066.1 GCA_903897985.1 uncultured delta proteobacterium | reverse complement strand
CGATCTCTCGGCGCTGGTGCGGCTGGCGCTGGATCCCGATGCCGCCGACAAAATTTTTGAATCGGAAAATTTGAGGAAATAGGAGGAGCTCGCCATGAAAAAGAATTGCGCAATCGGTTTGATGATTGTGGTAATTTTGATCGGCATCTCCGCCTGCCAGAAGGCCGGCGAGATAATCAAGGAAAACCTTCAAACGCCGAAGGTGTCCTTGGAGGACCTGGCGGTCACGGGGGTTTCGAGCTCGAAGCTGGACCTGGCGGCCAAGCTGGGGGTGGACAACCCGAACCCGATCGGCCTGAACCTGGCCGGCCTGGACTACGCGCTCGAGCTCTCGGGCAAGCCCGTGTTCTCGGGAGAGTCCAGCGAGGGCATGAGCATCGCGGCCTCCGGCAAGAGCACGGTCAAAGTTCCCATCTCGCTGACCTACGACAACCTAAAAAAAGTCTACGACCTGGCCTCGGGCAAGGATGAAATCCCCTACCGCCTCTCCGGACAGGTCAAGCTGAATACGCCCATCGGCCCCATGCCCATCCCCTATAATGTCTCGGGAAAATTGCCGGTGGTGCGCGCCCCCAAAATCGCCGAGGTCGGCCTGAAAGTCAGAAACCTTTCGATCACCGAAGCCAAATTCGATGTCAGCATCAAGCTCGACAACCCCAACTCCTTCCCGCTCGACATCTCCAAGCTGTCCTATCAGCTCAAGATGGACGGCAAGGACTTCTCCGAGGGTGAAATGGAATCCGCGTCCATCCCGGCCAAGTCCGAGGGCGAGCTTACCATCCCGGTCTCGATGGACCTGATGGCCGTGGGCAACTGGGCTTTCAACCTGCTCCAGAAAGGCAGCTCGGACTATGAACTCACCTATGACGCCAAATACCAGATCAAGGACTGGCCGGTCAAGCAGCAGGAAAAGAAAACCGGGACTTTGAAGATCAAGAAATAATCAGTCCGCAGGTCCCATGGTCCCCGGCCGTTCCGCTCGCGCGCGACAAAATCGCCGCTATAATATTCATAAGGACGCAGGAGAGGATGACGGCGATCTCAATAAGAGCTTTTTTGGCGAGTGAACGCATTTGAATAAACCCAAAATCAACCGGTCTCTCTTGGCGATCGTTTCTTTCGCGTTCTTGATCTGCTCCTGCGCAGGCGGCGGAGGCGGCGGCGGTGGAGACGGCTCCGCCGGCAACACGCCCGAGCAGTCCTTCGCGGCTTTTGAAAATGCCTTGGCCGGCAATGACACCCAGACCGCGCTCAATGAAGTTGCAAGCGCATACCAGCAGCGGGTCCAGGACATGGCCGATGCGGCCAAGGCCAAAGGATATTCGCCCGCGGACATGGTGGAAGGGTTGAGCGGCCTGAAGCTGGAGCAGGACCGGGGCAACGCTCGGATTTATGCGGCCGCCAAGACCATCAAGGGCAAGACTTATGCGTTTGAAGTGATCTATGTTCTGGAAAGCGGACAATGGAAGATTTTAAGCATATGAAACCGTTAACTTTAAACTATAGACCTGACCCCAAATGGGCCATGTTCGACGCCTACATGAAAACCGTCGCTCCCTGAGTTCAAAACCAGCGGCAATTAAGTTATAATGAGCCGATGCCATCGTCCAACAGTTTCCTTTCCCGAAAAACTATTTTAGCTTTCCTCGGTCCGGCATTGATCCTGGTAGCGGTGTTCCTGGTATTCCCGGCCTTCTGGGTGCTTTACCTCGGGCTCACCGACCAGGCGCTCACCGGCGTGCGCGCGGTCAGCCCATCGTTCGTGGGGATGAAAAACTTTAACATCGCCTTCCATGACGACTTCTTCTACAACGCGCTCAAGATCAGTTTCATTTTCGTGATCGGCTCGGCCTGGCTGGGACAGGCCCTGCTCGGGCTGGTCCTGTCGGTGATCCTGTATGAGCTGAAAGGACCGATCAAGACCGTGGTGAGCGGCGCCGCGGTCCTGGCCTGGATCATTCCCGAAGTCGTGGTCGCCTATCTCTGGATCGCGTTCCTCGACAAGGACTTCGGACTGCTCAACCAGATCCTCGCACCGCTCGGCGTCACCCGCGTCAACTGGCTCTATGCGCACCCGGTGCTCGCCATTGTTTTCTTCAATGTCTGGCGCGGGACCGCCTTCTCCATGCTCCTGTTCAGCTCCGCGCTCGAGACCATCCCGCCCAGTTTCATCGAGTCCGCCCGGGTCATGGGCGCAAGCATGTTCCAGCGCTTCTTCCAGATCGTGCTCCCCCAGATCCGCGCCATCCTGCTCACTGACCTCATCCTGATCACGCTCTGGACCTTCAATGTGTTCACGCCGTTCCTGCTCACCGGCGGCGGGCCCAGCTTCCGCTCCGAAATCCTCCCGATCTATATCTGGCGCACCAGTTTCAAATATTTCAAGCTCGGCTACGGCTCGAGCGTGAGCACCATCCTGCTCGTCATCAACCTCGGCTTCGCCCTGCTCTACCTGTTGGCGCAAAGGAGAAAGAAACATGTCTAAAGCCGCCAGAATCGTTCTGGTCCTTTTCTTGGCCCTGGTAACCATCTGGTTTGCCTTGCCTTTGCTCTGGCTGATCGTCACGCCCTTCTCAAAAGCCCCTTCGCTCGGGATCAGTCTGACCGCGCCCACGCTCCACAATTTCGCCGAGGTTATGAAGGCGCGCAGCGCCCTCCTGGCTTTCAAGAACAGCGTAATTATCTCTGCCGGCTCGGTGGTGCTGGTGGTGCTGCTGGCAAGCCTCGCGAGCTACGCGCTCAGCCGGAGCAATTTCGCGGGCAAGGAGCTGATCATTACGATGCTCCTGATTTTTTCCAGCATGGTCACCGGGGTCGCGGCCATGGTCCCGATCTACGCGCTCTGCCAGAAGCTCCGCCTGATTGACAGCCTCCTCGGGGTGGTCCTGGTTTTTTCCGCCGGGTTCTTGCCCACCGCAATTTTCATTCTCAAGGACTTCATTGACCGGGTTCCGCGGGCCTATGAGGAAGCCGCATTGGTGGACGGGAGCAAGGGGACGGATTTATTCGGACGGATTGTGTTTCCGCTGATCGGGCCGGGCGCCGCGGTGGTGGCGGTGCTCTGTTTCGTGAACATCTGGAGCAATTTTCTGGTGCCCTTTATCCTGATCCGGTCCAACTCGAAGATCCCCAGTTCGGTGGCCATCTACCAGTTTTTCACAGAGGTCGGCATCCCCCGCATCGGCTTGATCTCGGCCTACTCGCTGCTCTACGCGCTGCCGGTGCTGGTGGTTTATTTCTGGGTGAGCAGAAAATACGGGTTTGGTTTCTTTGGAGGGCTGAAGGGATGATCGCGACTTCCGCCTTCGCCAAGGCTACGGCGGACAGGAAAGTCGCATGCACATTATGGTCTGCGGACAAGAGTGTCCGCAGCACGAATTGGGAGTAATAATGAGTTGGATAGTATTTGAAAAAGCGGGGAAACGGTTCGGGAACAAATGGACCATCGCCAATCTCGACCTGAGCATCGAGCGCGGCGAGTTCTTCACCCTGCTCGGGCCGAGCGGGTGCGGCAAGACCACCACGCTCCGGCTGATCGCCGGCCTCGAGACCGCGGACGCGGGCAAGGTGTTCATCGCGGGCAAGGATGTCACCCAGGTCCCGCCGCAGGACCGGCGCGTGGCCATGGTGTTCCAGGATTACGCGCTCTACCCGCACATGACCGTGGCCGGGAATATCGCGTACCCGCTCAAGGTGCGCGGCATCCCCAAGGTCGAACAAGAACAGCGCGTAAAAAAGAACGCGGAGAAACTCCGCATCGGGCATTTGCTCGAGCGCATGCCCAACATGATCTCGGGCGGCGAGCAGCAGCGCGTCGCGGTGGCGCGGGCCATGGTCCAGGAACCCAATGTGTTCTTGTTCG
>CAIUDS010000065.1 GCA_903897985.1 uncultured delta proteobacterium | reverse complement strand
CCTGCCCGATGAGTTTTTAGAATATTTAAGAAAGATAAAATTCGGGGATTGGGCGGGGAAATCTCGGTCCAACATGCCCCAGGAAATTGAGCCTGCGGAACTTTCCCATTTGGTCAAACACAACTCCAGGATTCCAGCTACGACGCTTACCATCTTGCATCGCCATTTGCGGCAATTGATTGAAGAAAGCGCTCAAGGCCACCGATGCCGAACCAAATCCGGCCTGGAAAAAAACCTGGACCAGTTCGGGCGGCTCTTGAACATGACCGACCCGGAGCAGCGCATCCTGCTCTTTTGCTACATCATAACCACAGTCTCGTATGCCGAACATTTTTTCACCGACTGTTTGGAGTTGCTCAGGGGCACCCAGAGAAATCTTCTTGCCCACATAATCGGTGTGGGAACCAGAGATGTCGGAGAATTTTTCAACGGCAGGTTCAAACGGATTGAGCTTTTTGACTCTCACCATCCAGGCCGCTTTAACCTGAAAGATAGCTATCTGCGCCTTCTGGAAAATCCGGACAATGAAAATCTGCCCGACATGTTATTCAAAACCTTCAAAGGCCCGGCATTACCCTTGAGCGACCACCTGGTTGATCAAAAAACAGTGTCTTTCATGCTGGAACTTCTCAAAAATCCCGGAGCGCATCCGGTGCAGATTCTCCTTTATGGCTCAGCCGGAACCGGAAAAACCAGTCTGGCCTATTCGCTCCTCTTGGAGTCCGGTCTTCCTGCCTATGCCATCACCCAGGACGCGGACAACCGCATCAGCCGCCGTCGAGTGGCTATAGAAGCCTGCCTGAACTTGATTGGAGATCATGGCCAGGGGGTGATCTTGGTTGACGAGGCCGACCACCTCTTAAACCCCGGATTTATGGCTAACGATGGAAACGACAAGGCTTGGCTAAACATGCTTCTGGAAAAGCCGCGGGCTCGGATGATCTGGATCGTGAACCGCTGGCAACAGATGGAGCCTTCCACCCTTCGCCGGTTCACCTTCAGTCTTCATTTCCGCAACCAGACCCTGCCTCAGCGGATGACTCTTTGGGAGCAACTTCTAGTTAAGAATAAAGTTCAAAACCTGCTCACCGGGGAAGAAGTAAAAAACCTTGCGGAGCATTATGAGATCAATGTTGCCGGAATCAGCGATATTATCGCAACCGCCACCCGCAACGCGGAAGGAGACAAGAATAAATTCATCAGCCTGCTCACCAATTCCCTTGACGCTTATGTGGAGGTGTTGAACAGTGGTGAGAAACCCAAGCGTAGCTTTCAGATCGAAGAGAGGTATTCCCCCTCCGGCATTAACCTGGACCAAGACCCGGAGCAACTGATCTTAGAGCTTACGGCAGCTGACATGCTCCGAGCATCCGGAGAAAGGCGCACCAGCACCCTCCTGCTCTACGGTCCGTCCGGAGCGGGGAAAAGCGAATTCGCCAGATACCTTTCAAAGCGACTTATGAAAAGGCTGCTGGTCAAGCGGGCAAGCGATTTATTGTCGCCCTGGGTGGGAATGAACGAAAGAAATATCGCCCAGGCTTTTGAACAAGCCGAACGCGATGATGCCCTGCTCCTGATTGACGAGGCGGACACCTTCATTTTTCCTCGGAGCATGGCCATGCGTTCCTGGGAGACCAGCATGACCAACGAGTTCCTAACCCAGATGGAAAATTACCAAGGGATACTACTATGCACCACCAACCGTTATCAAGGCTTGGACATCGCCTCCATCCGCCGCTTTACCTATAAGATCAAGTTCGATTACCTTAAAAACGCTCAGAAAAAGGAGCTTTACTCTGCGCTCCTGGAGCCTATCGCAGGCTCTGCCTTGGACCCGGAATCAGAACGCGAGCTGGTCTCCATCCCCAAGCTGGTGCCCGGGGATTTCAGGGTGGTGAGAGACCAGGCAGTCTTGAGAAAAGAAGGTTTCCGTAACCATCGCTCTCTGGTCTCCGCCCTGCGCCAGGAAGTTGCGCACAAGAGCAAAAACCTGGAGGAGAAACAAATTGGATTTTCAAGCATGTCCTGAGCCTTGCCGCCATTCAGCGTTTATGGTATCATTCCGCATGGCGGAACGATTCATTAAGGAGGCCCGCAATGCCGCGTAAAAAAGACCGGGATAAAACCTACGGGGAAAAATTGATCCAACTGTTTGCGCTCCTTTTGTTCTCGCAAAGGAGCTATTCGCTCACGGAACTCGCAAAGAAGCTTAAATGCTCAAAGCAAAGCATTCTTAGACTGCTTTCTGACATTGAAAGCTCGTATTCCATCCCGCTGATCCTGGAGACCCGGGGCAACCGGCATCTTTACCGGATGGAACGGCCTGGCAGTGTCCGGGTCAGCCTGACTTCAGAGGAGCTTGCGGTCCTGGAGATGTGCCGTGCATTCACCGAACACTTAATGGGAAGAGAGCAGTTTGAAAAAGCAGCCTTTGCGCTCCTTAAAAACCGGGGTATGGCCGGGGAACCGGCTCCACCATCAGGAGATCATTTTGCCTCGTTCCGGCCCGGGACCATTGACTACACCCCTCACCAGAAGACCATCGCAGTGCTGCTTAAGGCATTGGAAGAGAAAAAGGTGTGCAAGATAACCTACGAGCCCATCCACGGAAGCCGCCCCAGCAGGTTTTACATCAAGCCGTTAAAACTGTTCACGCACAAGGAAACCCTGTATATCCACGCACGCAGAAAGTCCGCGCCCGGCAAGAAATATCAGGAGTTTGACTATGACCCCCTGCTCGCGGTGCACAGGATCAAGGACATTCAAATTACGGAAATGTGTTTTGAGTTCCCAAAGGATTACGACTTTGAGAAAAAATACAATCAGTCCTTTGGAGTGATCAAGGATAAGGACTTCCAGGTCACAGCCGAGTTTTCCGGAGGGGCTGCTCGATACATCTCCGAGCGGTTCTGGAGCAAGGACCAGAAAATAACCAGGCAAAAGGACGGGACAATTGAACTCACCTTTACCGCCTCATCCGAACCCGAGGTCATCGCCTGGATACTGTCATTTGGAGATTCCGCCAAACTGCTAAGCCCCCAAAAGATCGCGCAGAAAATCGCAGAAAAAGCGAAAGGGGTTTTGAAATTATATGCCCAGTAGATTGGTGCAACCAGCGTCTTCAAGATAAACTATGAGGTCTCTAAAAAGGGGAGGAGCAATGGCTGAAAAGAAAAAGAAATTAGAGAAGCAGACCGCCGAACCTGCCAAGTTCACCAAAGTGTTCAAGACCGATTCTGAACTACCCTATAAACTTAGCCGATCCCGCATTGAGAAACATGTTGAGTGCCCCCGATGTTCTTACCTGGATATTCGATATGGGATCAAGCCGCCGGGCGCTCCCCCTTATGTCTTAAACAACGCGGTGGATCGCCTGCTCAAAAAAGAATTTGACGCCTACCGGGTCAAGAGGCAACCACACCCAATCATGGTAAAATTTGGGATTGATGCGATCCCCTTCTGGAATGAGCATTTTGAGGATTGGAAAAACTACAGGAAGGGCATCCAGTATCTTCATGCGCCCAGCAACTTTTTGGTTATGGGCGCAGTTGATGAGCTTTGGGTAAATTCTTCCGGCGAAGTCATTATCGTTGACTACAAGGCGACTTCAAAGAAAGATGTATCAACTAACTGCGCTGATCTTCATCCGGCATTCCTCCGCCAAATGGATGTTTACCAGTGGCTATTTCGGAAGTCGGGATTGACTGTGGCACAGACTGGGTATTTTGTGCTCTGCAATGCCAAAACAGACCGCGAGGCTTTGGAGGCTCGCTTGGATTTTGAAATGACGCTGGTTCCATATCTTGCGGATGACAGCTGGGTTGAGCCTGTTCTATTTGAAATCAGGAAATGCCTGGATAACGATAAACCACCGGATGCCAACAAAGAATGTGAGGTTTGTGCCTATGTGAAAGCGGCAACGGCGACAATCTAAATTGCCCTGGTCACGACTTTATTTGACACCCCAACAAGATGCCCCATTTATGCTTTCAGTCCTTCTTGGGTTTTTTCCTGCCCAACTCTTCCAGGCCACGCTCATAGACTATCCGGTAGCCCGCTCTAAGAGCTCGGACAAGGTAGAATATGGCTCCGGCAGCCAGCGTAAGCATAAGAAAAATGAATGCATGATCCCTCATCTTGGATTAGGATGCTTGGGGCTGACCGCGGGATTCAGCCTTTCTCTGGCTTGCCCATTGGAATCTTTGGCCGTGACGAAGGCCAGAAGGCCGGGTGAAGGCTTTCCAAAGGGGCAGACAGGGAAGTTTCTCGTCCCGGTGCCCAGAATGGCTTTAAAACCGACTGTGGTGATTTTTTCTGAAAATCATTGACCGCTTCTGTCATCAACCTGGTGTATATTCCGTTTGACAGGAATTGACCAAAGCAATATGATTTCAGCAACAAAGGGCGAGGTCACTTTTACCTGGAGTGGAGGGCAGTGAATAATGGGATCGGGTGAGGAAGGGCAGGCGGAACGGGTCAGAGGCTTACTGAACCAACTTTGGCAGGAACGAAGTCTGGACCCGCTCCAACAACTGTTCTGGTCGGAACTGAATTACGAGAAGGTCAACAGTCCTATTCCCAGGCGGGCATGGTCCAAGACCGCCAATGAAGCTCTTAGTGAGGACCCTCGGGTCTTTGCCAGCGCAGGCAAGGAGAACGACTTCAAGGTCATCTGCTCGCATCTGAACTCCGACAAACTCCTGCTTGGCTTGGAACGCCCTGTCATCAAAAAGCTGATCGCTGAAGGACACGACTACGCCCTGTTCGTGTTCGCCAACAAAGCTCAGGACCAATGGCACCTGGTCAATCCAGGAGAAAATCCTCAAGCTTGATGAGTTGCGGAACTCCGAGATCAAGCTCTGCAAAGCCTTGGAGGAAAAACGGGCCATCCTGGTCAAGACAATTTCACTAAAAGCCGCTAAGATTAGCGGCTGAAAAGGGAGGACAAAAATGGCAGAACAAACTACTCAACAAGAAATCAACCAGATCGTTTGGAACGCTTGCGATACTTTCCGGGGCACCCTGGACCCGTCCCAATACAAGGACTACATCCTGGTCATGCTCTTCCTCAAGTATGTGAGCGACATCTGGAAGGATAAGCGGGAAGACTATCTCCGGCAATATAAGGGCGATGAAAAGCTGGTTGACCGGAAAATGAACCGGGAGCGGTTCATCATCCCGGACCAGTGCGATTTTGACTCCATCTATTCCAAGCGGGAGGCTTCCAACCTGGGCGAGCTGATTAACATCGCCCTGGAGAAGATTGAGGACGCCAACAAGGCCAAGCTGGAGAATGTTTTCCGGGGCATTGACTTCAACTCCGAGCCCAACCTGGGCGATACCAAGGAACGCAACCGGCGGTTGAAGAACCTTCTGAATGATTTTGCCAACCCCAAGCTGGACCTCCGGCCATCCAGGATTGGCCGAAATGACATCATAGGGAATGTTTATGAATATCTGATCGGCCACTTTGCCAGCGATGCCGGGAAAAAAGGCGGGGAATTCTACACCCCGCCCGAGGTTTCCATGCTCCTAGCCAAACTCCTTCAGCCCAAGCCTGGAGACAAGATTTGCGACCCGGCTTGCGGGTCCGGCTCACTCCTGATCCGGGTGGCCCAGGAGGTCAAAAACGAAAACTTCTCAATTTTCGGCCAGGAAAGCAACGGCCAGACCTGGTCTTTGTGCAGAATGAACATGTTTTTGCATGGCATGGACAGCGCCCGGATTGAATGCTGCAATACCCTGACCGACCCCAAGCTAATCCAGGATGACAAACTAATGAAATTCAATATTGTGATTGCCAATCCACCTTTCAGCTTAAAGAAGTGGGGAGCTGAAAAGGCGGTCAATGAAAAATGGAACCGGTTCTGGCGAGGCACTCCGCCAAGGAGCAAGGCCGACTATGCCTTTATCAGCCACATGATTGAGGTTGCACTAGAGGATGAGGGCAAAGTTGGAGTAATTGCCCCGCATGGGGTCTTGTTCCGGGGTGGGGCCGAGGGCAAAATCAGGCAGCAACTGATTGAGGAGAACCTGTTGGAAGCGGTCATCGGCCTTCCTCCAGCCTGTTTTTATGGTACCCCTATCCCCGTCACCATCTTGATCTTCAACAAAGGCAAGAAGACCAAGGACATTCTCTTCATAGAGGCCAGTCGGGAATTTGAGAAAGGCAAGAACCAAAACAAGCTCCGGGACCAGGACCGGGAAAAAATCATCAATACTTATAAAGCTTTTAAGTCCGTTGCCAAGTATGCTTACCGGGCCAAATTTGAAAAGATCAAAAACAATGAATTCGACCTCAACATTCCCAAATATGTGGATTTCATCGAGGAGGAAGAAGAAATTGATATAGTCACATGCCAGCAGGAAATTAAGAATGTTGAAAATGAGTTGAGAAAAACCCGCGAGGAGATCGCTAATTCCCTCAGGGAACTGGGATTAAGCAAATGAGCAGTGGCCTTAAAGGAGGGAGCAATATGAATTTGAAGAATATTCCTAACAAGTGGCGAGAGTATTTGCTTTCAGAATTACTCGCCGAACATGGAGAACTAAGTTCAGGAAGAGAAGAAGTTTTCTCCGTTGCGGTCCATGAGGGCCTTGTGAACCAAGTTGAACACCTTGGCCGTGTTTACGCGGCAAAAGATACTTCAAACTACAAGTTGGTTAGGCCTGGAGATATTGTTTATACAAAAAGTCCTACCGGAGATTTCCCTTACGGAATTATTAAGCAAAGCCGTTGCAATGTGCCAGTTATTGTTTCTCCACTTTATGGCGTTTTTAAACCAAGAACCTACAAACTTGGAACTTTTTTGGATTTCTATTTTGAATCACCGGTTAGAACCAATAATTACCTTAAACCCATAAGTCACAAGGGCGCGAAAAACACAATTAACATCACCAATGATACTTTTCTATCGAGCAGCATTTATCTTCCAAATTGCGATGGGGAAATAGATGCTATCGTTGATATTTTGGAGATCGCCCATCATGAAATTGAACTGCTAACGCGGCAGATTGCAGCTTGCAAACTCCAAAAGCAAGGTCTAATGCAAAAGCTGTTGAACGGCAAGGTCCGGGTTAGGACAACCTAGGAGGGGAAAATAATGCGTGATGGATCAGAAATACTTTTTTCTTCGGTGAGCTTAAGTGACCTTTTTGACCAAAACCTGACAGGGACGGCTGCATACATTGATGAAATTCCCGAGCCACAATTTTCAGCATCAACTGATGAGGAAATCATAGATCATGTTCTTTCCAAAGCTAGAGTGACCCCATTGGAACTCCATGTAGATAATGCAGAGATGCAAATTAAGGAACTAAAAATTGAGCTAGAGGGTGGATGGGAGGGGATAGCACGGTCAGTCCCCGGAACCGAAGTAATTGTAAGTATCCCTTTTACGGGCGATCCTGTGCTCTGGAAATGTCAGCCCAATGAATATACCACCAGTCCACCCCGAGCAAAAATAAATACAAGCCGAGATGGTGAATCTGGGCAGATTGAAATAATTTTGAGAGGGATGAGTGTAAATTTTACCGAGATTGAAATTAAAAAAGAGGTTGAAAGAACAAAGGCGGATATCCAAGCCTATCTTGGACGGATTCTTCGAGATGTTGAAAGGCACAATCAAGCATTGACCGGCTATATTCGAAAATGTGTGGCTGCACGGCGGCAACGCCTGGGAAGTGAGCTTCCCCCCAAAAACTGGACAGGTAGTTAAGTTAGGTTTTGAGGGTAAAATTGGGTCCAGAAAAGGGGGAAAGCATGGCTGGGAAACGGAAGCGGCACAGCGCGGAATTTAAGGCCAAGGTTGCGCTGTTAGCGAT
>CAIUDS010000064.1 GCA_903897985.1 uncultured delta proteobacterium | reverse complement strand
GTTGTGATCGGTGATGCCGAGGAAATCATAGCCGTGGTCGGCGTGCCACTGCATACTCTCGGCGGGCGTGAGCTTGCCGTCTGACTGTGTGGTGTGCGTATGCAGGTTGCCCTTGAACCAGCGGCCTGGCAATGATCAGCGACGCGAGCATGAGCGCCGAGTCGTAGAGCGGGATGGAGAGCATCTCGCCGTAGTTGTTCGCGATCAGGGCCGGGAGGGTGTAAGCGGGCGAGAAAACCGATTTCGGGATGCGCGCCACATTGCCCGCCACCATCATCACCGCCATGGTCTCGCCGAAGGCGCGCGCCAGCCCGAGCACCACCGCGGCGATGATCCCGGACACGGCCTTGCGCAGGACCACATGTTTGACCGTCTGCCAGCGGGTGGCGCCGAGCGCGAGCGAGGCCTCTTTCACGCCGAAGTTGACCGCGTTCAAGACCTCGAGCGAGACATGGATGATCACCGGGAACACCATGATCGCGAGCACGATCCCGCCCGCGAGCACGCAGTAGCCGGTGGTGAACGCGCCAAACAGCGGCGCCACCTTGCCCTTGATGAACGGCACCACCAGGGTCACGCCCCAGACCCCATAAACCACCGACGGGATGCCCGCGAGCAGGTCTATCGGCGGCTTGGCCCATTCCCGCAGCCACACCGGGCTGTATTCGGAAAGATAGATCGCGGTCAGGAGACACAGCGGCACCGCGATCACCACCGACACGCCGGTGACCCAGAGCGTGCCCACGATGAAAGGCAAAAAACCGAAAATGCCCTTCGAGGGTCTCCAGCTGATCCCGGTCAGCAATTCGGTCACGGTCTTGGTGGAAAGGATCGGCAACGAGCGGTAATAGAGCGCGGCCAGCATCACGAAGAACAGCACCCCGGCCAATCCGGCCAGGATCATCATCGAGTTGCGCGCCAGCTGGTCTTTGACCAGTCTATTCATGGTTGCCTGATCGTACCCTTCCTGCTTATTTGCCTTCCAGCTTCTTCAGCTCGGCCTGCAGCTTCGCGTCGGTCAGCTTGATGTATCCGCTCTCCGGAACAAATTTCTGCCCGTCGGTCAAAATCCACTTGATGAATTCCGAGACCAACTTCTTCTGCGGCTTGCCCTGGCTCACCAAATACAACTCGCGCGCCGGGGGCGACGGATATTTGCCCTCGGCAATGGCCTTGTCAATCTGGTCGAGCGACCCGTAGAAGTTTTCCTCCGCATCCAGCTTGCCGTTCCCGTTCACATCTATGGGCAGGACCTTCAGCCCCGGATTGGGCTTGCGGGTAGTAACATCGTAGGCAAAGTTTATGTTATTGTAGCCGATCCCCATGATATCCTTCTGAACCGCCTGCGCGATCCCCGGATCCCCATAAACCCCGGTCCCCTTCAGGTCTTCCTGCTTCTTGCCGAAAAACTTCGCCCAGATTTCCGCGGCCCCGCACGCATCCGACCGCGTATATACGCTGATCGGGTCGAGCTGCCCGGGCTTGCCCACCAGGTCGCCCCAGGTTTTTACCGCCTCCGTGATCCAGATGCCATTCAGCGTGTCCTTTTTAACGCCCTTGCCCATCAAGTCTTTAAGGTAAGGATTGCCTTCGTTCACCACCGGGACCACCGCATCCTTCGTAACCGCAACATACCAGGCCCCCTTCGCGATTTCCTCCGGATAAACATCCCGCGAAACCATGCCGATGTCCGCAATCCCCGCCAGCGCGTCCGCCATGCCCTTGCCCGCGCCGCCCGCGGAGAGGTCTATCTTGACCCCCGGATGAACCTTCTGGAATTCCTCCCCCCATTTCACCGCCATCGGATACAGCGCCCATGCCCCGGACATTGAAATCGTGCCTGAAAGATCTTCTTTGGCCGCGCCGGCCGGAAAAGTGGCCGTGAACAGCAGCGCAAAGGCCAATCCCAAAACCATCAGACTGATAAACTTTTTCATCTTATCCTCCTTATGCTAATATTCTAATTTCCTTACTGTGCGAGCGACTTTCCTGTCCTCCGTAGCCTCCTGTCATCCGTAGCTTTAGCGAAGGCTGATGGCGAAGGAGGAAGGCGCGATTCCTTTCCCCGTTCACCGTATTTACAGATACCCCAAATTCTTCAGCCGCTGCTTGATCTTCTCAATCTCGGTTTCGCTCAATTGTTTTTCCGAGACCGCGGCTTGGGCCACCAGGTCCCGGATCACGAACACAATGAAATCCGTCACCGAGTTATAGCCCGAGCCTTCTATGACAACCTTCAGCTTGTCATAAAGCGGCCGCGGAATCTTGATCGTTACCTTGTCCTTTTCCTTTGCCATTCCAGCCTCCGTTAATTTTCTGCTTCCAGCTTTCGCATTTTGGCCCTGTGCCCTTAAGCTCTTAAGCCTTTAAGCTTTTAACTGTCTTAGCTCTAATAGACGCGCCTCAGCACTCCCTTGGCACTCCTATTGGAGTATTTAAGCAGCTTAAAGCCCCTTTGTCAAGTGCCCATGCCCCTGACCATCCTCCTTCGTCCCCCTTTAAGGCGGGACTACGGAGGACAAGCCGACCACTGACCCCTGATCACCCACTTGCGCGGGAAAAAATTAACCGAATTGCATTTTTTTCTTGACAAGGCTCTAAAGATGTGCTAGGGAATATGGTATAGCCTGAAGTGCGCTGAAAGGCAGCCTGCTCGAGCTTTGAC
>CAIUDS010000063.1 GCA_903897985.1 uncultured delta proteobacterium | reverse complement strand
GGCAGGTTGCGCGAGCGGAAATTGTCCATCAGCCAGCGGAAGTCCTTTTCGCCCTTGTATCCGTAACGGCTTTGCATATAGCCGGTAACCCAGGCCGGCGGCATCGGCGGCCGGCCGGTGAGTTGGGAATAGGCGTCGAGGATTTTGTACATGGAGGGATCGGTAAAAACATAAAACCTAAGCGGCCCTCCCCCGGCCGTGTAGCTGAAGGAATTGCTCCGAGAAAAATCGAACTCGGCTTTGAAGGCGTTGTCAATCAGGAGGCCATAACCGCGGGGACTGAAGAAAAAGGGCAGGCCCAGTTCCGACGGCGGCAGATGATCATTCCAGATCATTTGCTTTTTTCCGTTCCGGTCCAGCTGGAGCGGCGTGAGCGCCAGCCGGTTCCCGCCATAACCCGGAAACGGCTCGCCCAAGCCGAAATATTTGTCGCCGGGTTCCTTCTTGAAGCTGATCGAGTAGGACCCGCCATTTTTGGCGGTGATTACCTGGTCCATTTCCAGCAACTCTTGGCCGGAAGCGTTGACGAAGCTCAGACGCAAAGGATCAAGCGAATATTTAACTTTAAGCCCCAAGCTATTGATTTCGCGGGATAAGGTGTCGTTCCTAGCCGCGACCGGATTCAAGATTCCGGGCACGGTCAAGCCGGTTTCAAACCCCGAGTCAATCCCCGGCGCGATCAGCTCGACCTTGACCACGCCTTTTTCCAGGAAGGTCAGTTCCACCTTGCCAGATTCCGTCGCCAGGCTGACCGTCTCCGCCCGAACTCCGGTGGCGAGAAAAAGGCAAAAAACCATTCCGACAAAAACCGCGCTTTTTTTCCAAAACTTGTCCAACATCTTTTTTTCTCCCGGCCTCAATCATACTACAAAACCGATGGTAGAATAAATCGTCGGGCCGATGATGAATCTCTTGCCTTGAGCGTAAATAGGGTTACAATAAAATATATGGAAGAATCGGTGAAAAAGGACCTGGAAAAGGCGGCCAAAATTCTCAAGGAATTCGGGGCCAAAGAGGTTTATTTGTTTGGCTCGCAGGCCGTGGGCAATGCCGGCAAGTATTCGGACCTGGACCTGGCGGTGTCGGGAATTCCGCCGGAGAAGTTTTATGAGGCTGGAGGCGAGGTCATGTTCGCGGTATCGCTGCCAGTGCATATCATTGATTTGGACTTTCCGAACGATTTCACCGAATACCTGAGAGCGAACGGGGAACTTCGCAGTGTGGGATGAAGCAAGAGCGAGCGCTGAATTTGAACTGGGTCAATTGAACAAATTGCTTGACTTGAATTCTTCTCTCTTGGATCAGGTCATCGCCAGGGATCCGACCCGAGTTGAACTCCTGGCAGTATCCGCGGTTTTACATTCTTTTTATATGGGAGTCGAGAACATTTTCAAGAGAATCGCCCAGGGAATTGATCAAGGCCTGCCCGAAGGCCCAAGCTGGCACAAAGATTTGGCCGATTCGATGGCCGTGCCCAATAATCATCGCCCAGCCGTCATCAGTGAGGAACTCTTAGCTCAACTGAAGAGATACCTTTTCTTTCGCCACGCCTTTCGCAATCTTTATACCTTTGATTTGGAATGGGAAAAGGTCAAGCCGCTGGTGGCAAATTGCAAAACAGTCCTTGATAAATTCCAGAAGGAAATCCGAGCCTTTTTCCAAGCCAATCAACACTGACCTGAACGCAAATGGCCGTGCGGCTCCGCGCCCGCCAAAATTGACACCCGCCATAATTTTGATACCTTAGATAGGTTCAAGAGGTAAAACATGGACTACAAGGACAGTTTGAATCTGCCGAAGACCAAGTTCGAGATGAAGGCGAGCCTGGCCAAGCGCGAGCCGGAGTTGTTGCAAAAGTGGGAGGCGGAGAAGATTTATTTCAAATTGATCGGCGCGCGCAAGGGCAGGCCCAAGTTCGTGCTCCACGACGGGCCGCCCTATGCGAACGGCCATATCCACCTGGGCACCGGCATGAACAAGATCCTGAAGGACCTCGTGGTCAAGAGCAAGGCCATGTCCGGTTTTTACACGCCATACATTCCGGGCTGGGACTGCCACGGGCTGCCCATCGAGCGGCAGGTCGAGGTCGAACTGGGCAAGAAAAAGAGCGAGATCTCGGCGCTCGAGTTCCGCAAGCTCTGCCGCAAATATGCGGAAAAATTCCTGGACATCCAGCGCGAGGAGTTCAAGCGGCTGCTCGTCATGGGCGAATGGGAAAAGCCCTACATCACCATGAAATACGAATACGAGGCGAGCATCGCGCGCGAGTTCGCCCGGTTTGTCCGAGCCGGCGGGGTGTATCTCGGGAAGAAGCCGGTGTATTGGTGCCCGACCTGTAAGACCGCGCTGGCCGAGGCCGAGGTTGAATACAAGGACAAAACTTCGCCTTCCATTTTCGTCCGTTTCCCCTGGCGCAAGGAAAAAGGCAAGGACAGTCTGGCGCATCACCGGGTGCAGAAGCTCTCGGAAATGGCCCCGGTCTATATCATGATCTGGACCACCACGCCCTGGACCATCCCGGCCAACCTGGCCGTGGCCGTGCATCCGGAGTTGGAATATGTGGCGGTGAAATCGGGTGAGGACATCTATCTGCTGGCAGAGGGCTTGGCGAGTCAGGTGATGGATTCGCTCAAACTGAAATACGAGCCGCTCGAAAAATTCAAAGGCTCGGAACTCGAAAAATTGGTGTTCAAGCACCCGCTTTACGACCGCGACTCGGTGACGATTTTGGCGGACTATGTGACGCTCGATGCGGGCACGGGCGTGGTGCATACCGCGCCGGGGCATGGGCAGGAGGACTATGAGACCGCGATCAAATACGGGCTCGAGGTCTATTCGCCGGTGGATGACGACGGCAAATTTACGAACGAGGTCGAGTTTTTCGCGGGCAAGTTCGTGTTCGCCGCGAACAAGGATGTGAGCGCGAAGTTGCAGGAAGTGGGCGCGCTGCTCAAAGAGGAACGGTTCCCTCATTCGTATCCGCACTGCTGGCGGTCGAAAGACCCAATCATCTTCCGGAGCACGCCCCAGTGGTTCATCTCGATGGAGAAGAACCATCTGCGCGCCAAGGCGCTCGAGGCGATCCGGAACACCAAATGGGACCCGAAATGGGGCGAGGAGCGGATTTACGGCATGGTCGAGACGCGGCCGGACTGGTGCATCAGCCGGCAGCGGGTCTGGGGCGTGCCCATCATCGCGTTCCATTGCAAGAATTGCAGCGAAGTGATCCTGGACGCCGACCTCGCGGACCGGGTCGCGGACCTGTTCGAGCAGCACGGCTGCGATGTCTGGTTCGAGAAGAGCGCGAAGGAGCTTTTGCCCGCGGGCTTCAAATGCCCGAAGTGCAAGGGCGACGATTTTCTAAAGGAAGACGACATCCTGGATGTGTGGTTCGATTCGGGCGTGAGTTATGCCGCGGTGTGCGAGCCCAACCCGGAGCTGTCGCCGCTCCCGGTTGACCTTTATCTCGAAGGCTCGGACCAGCACCGCGGCTGGTTCCATTCCTCGCTCCTCGCATCGGTCGGGACCCGCGGGGCCGCGCCTTACAAGCAAGTGCTCACGCACGGCTATGTGGTTGACGGCGAGGGCAAGAAGCTGGCCAAGAGCGCGGGCAACTACCTCGGGATGGACGAGCTGATGGCCAAGTACGGCGCCGAGATCATCCGGATGTGGGTGGCGTCCGAGAATTTCCGGAACGATGTTCGGGTGGATGCGGACATCCTGGACAGCATCGTCAAGACCTACCGCAAGGTGCGCAACACCTACCGCTATCTGCTCGGGAACCTCTATGACTTCAACCCGGAAAAGGAATTGCTCGATCCCAAGGACATGTTCCTGCTCGACCGCTGGCTGCTCAGCCGGCTCGAACAGTTCCAGCGCCGGGTGAAAAAAGCTTACGCCGATTTCGAGTTCCATCTCGTGTATCACCAGCTCAATAATTTCTGCGCGGTGGACTTGAGCGCGATCTATATTGACATCGCGCGCGACCGGCTCTACTGCGAGGACAAGGCGGGCAAGGCCCGCAAGAGCGCTCAGAGCGCGATCTGGATTGCGCTGGATGAACTGGTGCGGCTGTCGGCGCCGGTCTTGAGCTTCACTGCGGAGGAAGCCTATTTGGAAATCCCGGTGAAGGGGAAACGGGCGGAAACCATTTTCGAGCTTGATTTTCCAAAAGACCGCGATGAATACCTGGACGAGAAACTGCTCGAGCAATTCGACCGGCTGCTGAAGGTGCGGGAGGAAGTCTCAAAGATGCTGGACCAGGCGCAAAAGGACAAGGCCTCGGGCGTGGGGCATCCGCTCGATGCGGAAGTCCTGATCGCGGGCCCGGAAAAACTGAAAGCGTTTCTGGAAAAATTCAACCAGGTTCAGGAAGGCGAGGAAAACTTGGCGCGGCTGTTTTTGGTTTCGTATGTCAAATTCGCGGACGATCTTCCGGATGGATATGCGAGCGGAGAGGTCGAAGGCTTGAAGGTGAAGTTGTCCAAGGCGCCCGGGGAAAAATGCTTGCGCTGCTGGACCTACTCGACCGAGCTCTCGGGCAAGGACGATCAACACCCGGAGACCTGCCCGCGCTGCCAAAAGGTTTTGACCAGGATGGGCAAATGAAAATCAAGGGCAAGGTCCACAAATTCGGCGACGACATAGACACGGATGCGATCATCCCGGCGCGCTACCTCGTGAGCACCGACCCGAAATTTCTGGCGCCGCATTGCCTGGAAACCGCGGCCCCGGACTTCGCGAAAAAGGCCTGCGCCGGGG
>CAIUDS010000062.1 GCA_903897985.1 uncultured delta proteobacterium | reverse complement strand
CGTCTTGAAGGGCGGCCAGCCGGAACAAAGATTCACGGTCAAGGTTCGAGGCGCTAAAAATGAGCGCCAGGAGATTATTCTGCGCGGCTTGGGCGAGCATTTGGTGGAGAACGCGCTGGGGGCGATTGCGGTCGGGAGCGCGCTGGGGATCGGCTTGAAAGAATGCGCCAAGGCGCTCCAAGAATTCAGGCCCATGCCCGGCCGGGGAAAGGTGGAGGAAATCCGGTCCGGGCTTTGGCTGATTGACGAAAGCTACAACGCCAACCCGGCCTCGTTCCAGCAGGCGCTGAGGCTGTTTTCCGAATACGGGAAATGGATTCCCGGCAAAAAGATTGTGGTCGCGGGCGAGATGAAGGAACTGGGAAAAGCATCCGCCCGGGCGCACCGGGAACTGGGCCGGCTCTTAAGGCAACTGGAGTTTGACCGGCTATATTATGTGGGAGGTTTTTACGGGGAGCTGGTCTCGGGACTGGGGAGTTCGGGAGCGCGGAAGGCAAGGAAGGCGAAGGATTTGGAACAATTGAAAACCTGGCTGGCCCAGGACCTGGACCAAGGCCTGGTTCTGCTCAAGGCTTCTCACGCGGTGGGCTTGTGGGAAATCGCGGAGCGGCTGCGGAGGAAATAGATGCTATATAAACTTTTTTACGGCTTGCATGACAGCTATGTCGGGTTCGGGGTATTCCGCTACCTGACCTTCCGCGCCGGGATCTCGATGATCAGCAGCTTCCTAATAGTGGTCCTGCTCGGGCCGTGGGTCATCCGCCGGCTCCGGGAATGGAAGGTTGGAGAAGTCATCCGCCCCGACGGGCCCGAAGGCCACAAGACCAAAGCCGGCACTCCCACCATGGGCGGAATCCTGATGCTGGTTTCCATCCTGCTCACCACTTTCCTCTGGGCGGACCTCAAAAATATTTACATCTGGACCGTAAGCCTGATCACGCTCGGATTCGGCCTGATCGGGCTGTGGGACGATCTCTGGAAACTGAAGACCAAGGGTCAGGTCCACAAGGGCATGCCCGGCAACCTCAAGTTCGCGCTCGAGATTCTGGTCGGCCTGGGAGTCATCCTGCTCATGGTCCATCTCAACGGCTACGATTTCCGGCTCTGGGCGCCGTTCTTCAAGAATGTCCGGCCGGACATAGGTTATCTTTACCTCCCGTTCGCCCTGATCGTGGTGCTGGCCGCGAGCAACGCGGTCAACCTCACCGACGGCCTGGACGGACTCGCGGTCGGGCCGGTGGTGGTGGTCGCGCTCACCTACACCATCTTCGCCTACATCTCCGGCCGCGCCGACTTCACCAAATACCTGATGCTCGCATATGTCCCGGGCTCCGGAGAAATCTGCGTGTTCACCGGATCCATCGTGGGCGCCGGGCTCGGGTTCCTCTGGTTCAACGCCCACCCCGCGGAGGTGTTCATGGGCGATGTCGGTTCGCTCGCGCTCGGCAGCGGCATCGGCGCCGCCGCGGTTATCACCAAGCAGGAATTGGCCTTGCTGATCGTGGGCGGGCTGTTCGTGGCCGAGGCCTTGTCCGTGATCCTCCAGGTGGGATACTTCAAATGGTCGGGCGGCAAAAGAATTTTCCTGATGGCGCCGCTCCACCATCATTTTGAAAAGAAGGGCTGGGCCGAGCCCAAGATCATTGTCCGGTTCTGGATCATCCAAATCATCCTGGCGCTGTTCGCGCTGAGCACGATGAAGCTGAGGTAGAATGGAACTGAAGAATAAAATAGCGCTGGTGGTCGGGCTGGGAAAAAGTGGAACCAGCTCCGCGCTCTTGCTCCAATCGCTCGGGGCCAAGGTGACCGTGCTCGAGCAAAAGCCGCGCGAGCAGATCGTTTTTGCCGTGGCCGAATTGGAAAAGGCCGGCATCGAGGTTCGCGCCGGCGGGTACGGCGCCAAAGATTTTGCGGCCGCGGAACTGGTGGTCCTGAGTCCGGGCGTGGACGAGCAGGAAAAAATTTATGGGGAGCTGGCGCAAAAAGGGGTCGAGGTTATCGGAGACCTTGAATTCGCGAGCAGGTTTATTTCCGCGCCCATCATCGCGGTGAGCGGCACCGACGGCAAGACCACCACGGTCTCGCTGCTCGGGAAAATTTTCGAGCGCGCCTATCCCGGCCGGGTCTGGGTGGGAGGCAACATCGGTCGTCCGGTCGCGGACCTGGTGCTCTCCGGGCAAAAGCCCGAGGCGGTGATCCTGGAAGTGAGCAGCTTCCAACTCGCCCAGGCTCAGACCTTCCACCCCCTAGTCGCGGTCATGCTCAACCTCGCCCCGGACCATTTCGACCGGCATGCAAACCTTGACGAGTACGCTCGGGCCAAACTCCGGTTGTTCATGAATCAGACGGAAGCCGATTTAGCCATTCTCAATTTTGACGATCCGCGGGTAAGCAAAATGGCGAAGATGATCAAAGCAAAAATTATCTGGTTCCAGGACGGAATGGAAAAAAATATTGAAGGAGCCATGCTCCTTGACCGGCAATTGCTTTACAAAAATTCGAGAAGGGAATTTAAAATCGAGCTTTCCGCCTGGAAACCGGTGGGGAGGCATAACCTCCAAAACCTGCTCGCGGCCGCCGCGGCCGCGGGCTGCTACGGCGTCGCGTCCGAAGCGATCCAGGACGCGGTGAATAATTTCTCGGCGCCCGGCCACCGGATCGAGTTCGTGGCGGAGCTCTCGGGCGTCAAATATTATGACGATTCCAAGGGCACCACGCCCCATGCGGTTGCCGCGGCGATCCGGAGTTTCCCGGAGCCGCTCATCCTGCTCCTGGGCGGCCGCAACAAGGGCATAGATTTTTCCGAGTTGGCGCCGGAGCTCGAGGACCGGGTGAAGACCGTGATCTGTTTCGGCGAATCGAGGTATGAAATCAAGGAGCAGCTGGCGCGAAAGAATATCCGGAGCGTGCTGGCGGAGAAGATGAAGGACGCGGTGCTGCTGGCGAAAGATATGGCGTTGCCGGGGGAGGTCGTGTTATTGAGCCCGGGCTGCGCCAGCTTTGACGAGTTTAAAGATTATGGGGAGCGGGGCGAGAAATTCCAGGAACTGGTCCGGAGTCTGAAATGAAGTGGTTTGAGAAAGGCTTGAATTTCGACCGCTGGATTCTGGTCACGGTCCTGGCGCTGGCCTTTTTCGGAATGGTCATGATCTATTCCACCAGCTCGGTCCTGGCCGCGGACCGATACCATGACGGCTACTATTTTCTCAAGAAAACCCTGATCGCGCTCGGACTCGGGCTCGGCCTCATGATCGCGGCCATGCGCCTCGACCACAACCGCCTCCGCGTTTTCGGCGGGATGATGTTGTTCATCTCTTTACTCCTGCTCCTGATCGTCTTCTTCTTCCCGGCCGCGCGCGGCGCGCACCGCTGGCTCCACTTCGGGCCGTTCCCGTTCCAGCCCAGCGAGTTCGCCAAGCTCGCCATCGTGATCTACCTGGCCCATTCGCTGGACAAGCGGCAGGAAAAGCTCGGCCATTTCTGGAGCGGGGTCGCGCCCTATCTGGCCATCATCGGCATCCTGGTCGGGATCGTGCTGTTCGAGCCTGATTTCGGAGGCGCCCTCGCCATTGCCCTGCTCAGCTTCGCCATCCTCTACACCGCGGGCATCAAGCTCAAGTATCTCGTGAGCGCCGGCCTGGCCGGAACCGCGGCCGGTTTGTTTTTCCTCACCCGCGAGGAATACCGCTGGCAGCGGCTGATTTCCTTTATTGACCCCTGGAAATACGCCAAGGATGAAGCCTTCCAGCTCATCCAGTCTTTCCTCGCCTTCGGCTCCGGCGGACTCTTCGGCGTGGGCTTGGGCATGAGCCATCAGAAAATGTTTTACCTCCCGGACGCGCACACCGATTTCATCCTCTCCGTGATCGCGGAGGAATGCGGATGGGTCGTCGTGTTCGCGATCATCATCGCCTACGCGGTTTTCCTCACCCGCGGCGTCTGGGTCGCCCTCAAGTCCCCCAATAATTACAGCCGCTACCTGGCCATGGGCCTGACCCTCATGATCGCCATGCCCGCGGTCATCAACATGGCCGTGGTCACCGGACTCCTGCCCACCAAGGGACTGGTGCTCCCGTTCCTCAGTTACGGCGGGAGCTCGCTTATCATCAACATGCTGGCCGCGGGGATCCTGCTCAATGTCTCGGCCAAGAGGTACCAGGGATGAGGATAATCATTGCCGGCGGCGGCACCGGAGGCCACATTTTCCCGGGCTTGGCCCTGGCCGAGGAATTTCTGGGCCGCGACGGCCAGAACCAAGTCCTCTATGTCGGGGCAAAGGGCGGGTTGGAGGAAACCCTTCTGAGCAAGGAGAAATTCCCGCTCAAGCTGATCAAGAGCGGCAAGTTCGCGGGCGAACCTTGGCTCGACCGGGTCCGGAGTCTGGGCAAGCTGCTGATTGGAATCTGGCAGGCCCTCGTCATCATCCGCGAATTCGAGCCCGAGTTCATCCTGGGCGTGGGCGGCTATGTCTCCTTCCCGGTCCTGGCCGCGGCCTTCATCCTGAGAGCGCCGCGGGGAATCCACGAACAGAACTCTTATCCCGGCCTGGCCAACCGCGTCCTGGCTCGAATCTCCAACCGGGTGTTCCTTAGCTTTGACAGCGCCCGGCCCCATTTCAAAGGGGTGAACCAGAATAAATTCGTGCTCGCGGGAAACCCGCTCCGGAAAAAATTGCTGGCCGAGTTGGCCGCGCCGGAAGAAAACGGCAAGAATTCGCGGTTCCACATCCTGGTGGTGGGCGGCAGCCAGGGCGCCCGCCGGTTGAACAAACTGATGATTGACACGGTGGAATACCTGGTCCCGGTCAAGGACAAGCTCAAGATCGTGCACATGAGCGGCTCCATTGACCAATACGACCTCATCCTCTCCTACACTAAGAACGGCATCCGCGCCAAGGTCAGCTCGTTCATCTCGGACATGGGCACCGAACTCAAGCGCGCGGACCTGGTCATCTCCCGGGCCGGCGCCGGCGCCGTGTTCGAGATCGCCCTGGCCGGCAAGCCCAGCCTCCTGATCCCGTATCCCTTTGCCGCGAACAATCACCAGTTCATAAACGCGAAATACCTGGTGGATAACGGCGCCGCGCTGATGTTCAACGAGGATGAGCTCAAGGGCGGCAAAAGGTTTGCCGAGGCCATAAAAGAACTGATGGCCGATCCCGGCCGGCGGGCGCAAATGGCGGCTTTGGCGAAAAGCCTGGCCCGGGCCGAAGCCGCCGGGATTATTGTGGACGAGATTTATAAAATGGCGGGAGCGCGGCAATGAACAGTTCTCAAAACCATCCAATCCGGACCGTGATGTGGGGCAAGGTGAAAAAGATTCACCTGATCGGAATCGGCGGCGCCGGCATGAGCGGGATCGCGGAGGTGTTGCTCACCTCCGGCTATCAGGTTTCCGGCTCGGACCTAAAAGAGACCGAAGTCACCCGCCGGCTGCTCGCCTTGGGCGGAAAGATTTTTTACGGGCATCGGGCCGGGCAGGTGGGAGACGCCGAGGTGGTGGTTACCAGCAGCGCGGTTAGGCAGGACAACCCGGAGGTGATCGAGGCGGTTTCGCGGAAAATTCTGGTGATCCCGCGGGCGGAGATGCTGGCGGAGCTGATGCGGCTCCGGCACGGCATCGCGGTGGCCGGCTCGCACGGAAAGACCACCACCACCTCCATGATCGCCACCGTGCTCGCGCAGGCCGGCCTGGACCCGACCGCGGTGATCGGCGGCAGGCTCGACTCGCTCGGCTCGGGCGCGCGCCTGGGCGAGGGCGATCTGATGGTGGTCGAGGCCGACGAAAGCGACGGCAGTTTCCTCAAACTCCGGCCCGTCATCGCCATCGTAACCAACATTGACCACGAGCACCTGGATCACTACGGCACTTTTGACAAGCTCCGCGAAAGTTTTCTCCATTTCCTCAACGAGGTCCCCTTTTACGGGTTGGATGTGGTCTGCATAGATTGTTCGGTGGCGCGGGGCCTGACCGGCGAGCTTTCCCGCCGCTATGTCACTTACGGCGAATCGAAAGACGCGGAACTGCGCGCGGTGGAGATTTATCCGGAAAGGACGGGGATCAGCTTTGAGGTGGTGAACGCGGGGCAGAACCTGGGCCGGATTACGCTGGGCATGCCCGGCAGGCACAACGCGATCAACGCGCTGGCGGTCATTGCCACGGGCTTGGAACTGGGCGTCGCCTTCCCGAGCATCGCTCGGGGGCTGACCGGATTTAAAGGCGTGGGCAGGCGGTTCGAGGAAAAGGGCCGGGCCCGGGGGGTGGTGGTGGTGGACGACTATGGGCATCACCCGACCGAAATTCAGGCCACTTTGGCCGCGGCCCGGCAATGGCGCTCGGAGGACACGGCCGAGGCGGCTCAGCGGGTGGTCTGTGTTTTCCAGCCTCACCGTTACACCCGGACCAAGCTGCTCGTGAACGAGTTTCCCACGGCCTTCGACGCCGCGGACATCCTGGTCATGACCGAGATTTACGCGGCCAGCGAGGACCCGATTGCGGGCGTGAGCGGCAAATGGCTGTTCGAGCAGGTGTCGGCGCATCGGAGCCGGCTCGGGCTTCAAACTTATTTCTTCGCCGGCTTTGAGGAAATCCCGGAGGCGCTCATGAAGATGGTGGCGCCCGGAGACCTGGTTCTGACCGTGGGCGCCGGCAATGTCTGGCAACTCGGGGCCGAACTGTTGAAGAGGCTGGCGGCAAAATGAAATCGCGGAACAAAGATTTTGAAAAGCTCGGGCAGAAGCTCAAGCGGCAAATCTCGGGCCGGGTGGAAGAGCGGGTGCTGATGAAGCGGTTCACCACTTTCCGGATTGGCGGGATTTGCGAGCTGATGGTTTTTCCGAAAAACCTGGAGGACCTGACCCGGAGCGTAGAATTTTGCGAAAACCAGGGACTGACTTGGAAGATTCTGGGCAAGGGCAGCAACCTTTTGGTCCGGGATGAAGGATGGGACGGGGCGCTGATCAATTTGCAGGAAGGCTTGAACGCGGTTGAAATCAAGGATAGCGGCGAGGTGCGGGCCGAGGCCGGAGTGCGGCTGAGCCACCTGCTCAAGCTCTGTCAGGACGCCGGCCTTTCCGGGCTCGAATTTTGCGCGGGCATTCCCGGCACCGTGGGCGGAGCGATCAAGATGAACGCGGGCGCCGAGGGCTGGGAGCTCGGCAAGATCATAAAGAGCGTCGAGTTCTATCGCCACCCGGAGGGCAGCTATCTCCGGACCCGCAAGGAGCTCAAGTTTGATTACCGGCATTTCGAGTTGAAGGACGGCGAGATCATTGTCGCGGGGGAATTCGAGTTGGCCCAGTCCGACTCGCGCTCGATCCGGAGCCGAATCCTCAACTACCTCAAGCGCCGGCGCATGACCCAGCCGGTGACCTTTCCCAGCGCCGGCTCGGTTTTCAAGAATCCGCCGGGTACTTACGCCGGAAAGATTATCGAGGAGTTGGGCCTGAAAGGACATCGGGTCGGCGACGCCCAGGTCTCGGAGGTCCATGCCAATTTCATCATCAACCGGGGCCGGGCCAAGGCTGCTCAGGTGCTCGAACTGGTCCAGTTGATCCAGGAGCGGGCGAAACGGGAAAAAGGGATCGCCCTGGAGCTGGAAATCGAAGTGGTAGGGAAGAGCAATGATTGAGGAAATAAAGAACCGGAAGATCGGCGTGATCATGGGCGGGGTGAGCATGGAGCGGGAGGTCAGCCTGAAAAGCGGCAACGCCATCCTCCAATCGCTCAAGCGCATGGGCTATCAGGCCCTGCCCGCGGTGATCGGAGACGATGTGATCGGATTGGTCCGCGAATTGGGAATCGAAATTGCTTTTCTCGCCCTGCACGGCGGCTGGGGGGAGGACGGCAGAATTCAGGCGGTGCTGGAGATGATGAAAATTCCCTATACCGGCTCGGGCGTGCTGGCGAGCGGGCTGTGCATGAACAAACAATATTCCAAGGCGATCTTTATCGAGAAAGGCATCCCGACCCCGGCCTATTGCCCCGCGGCGGGGGAGCGGTTCGTGTTCGAGGTGATGAAATTCGAAACGCCGCTGGTGCTCAAGCCCAGCGCCGAGGGCAGCACCGTGGGCGTGAGCATTGTCCGGGAGCGCAAGGATTTTGAGCGGGCGCTTTTGGAGGCGAAGAAATACGACGAGGTCCCGATGGCGGAGGCGTTCATCGCGGGCCGCGAGATAACCTGCGGGGTCCTGGATGGAGAGCCGCTCGAGGTGGTG
>CAIUDS010000061.1 GCA_903897985.1 uncultured delta proteobacterium | reverse complement strand
TGAAAAATAAGAGAAATCAAGTCCAAAAGAAACTAAAGAAAAAGTGTTAGACGGTCAGCATGACGGGTTGTTGATTTTTATGAGGGATTGGGCTAATTTGGGGGGAAGTGGGGAAGTTGGGAGGACGAACATGAAGGTATGCATGAGTAGTTGGTCGTATCATCCGGTGATCACGGCCCGGGAAATGGATCAGATGGCCTGGATCAAGCTGTGCAAGGAGCTGGGTTTGGACGGGGTGGAGCTTTTGGACCTCCATTTTCCGAACCTGGGCAAGGAATATGTGAGCGGGGTCAAGAAGCTGATCACGGACCTGGGTCTGGAAATCCCGATGTGCTCGGTGAGCAACGATTTCGGCAAGGCGGACGAGGCGGGCCGGCTGGAGAGCGAGAAGCTGGTGGAGAAATGGATTACGATTGCGCAATGGTTCGGCTCGAAGATGGTGCGGGTGTTCGCGGGCTGGCCCGGAGGGAAAGACCCGGCGAAATACGAGGCGGAGAAGCAGAAGCTGTGGCCGGACATGGTGGCGCGGCTGCAGCGGCTGGCGAAGAAGGCGGAGGACGCGGGAGTGATGCTGCTGTTGGAAAACCATAACCATCTGGGGTTCACGAAAACGGTTGACGACTTGTTCCGGATTTTGAACCAGGTGGGCTCGGACTGGCTGCGGATCTGTTTGGACACGGGGGACTACCTGGTGGACACGGGGGATGTGAACGGTTTTGCGGCGCTGGAGAAGGCGATGATTTATACCATGATGGTGCACGCGAAGTTTTACGAGGTTGACGCGGACGGCAAGGACAAGAAGCAGGACTGGGAGAAGATTTTCAAGTTGTTGAAAGATTCGCGGTATGAGGGATATTTGAGCATCGAGTATGAGGGGAAGAACCCGAAGGTCGAGGTCCCGCTGGCGGCGAAGTATCTGGCCGAGAAGACCATGATGACTTAGCGGTCGCGGGACAAGAATGTCCCGCCGCACTGATCGCGACTAAAGTCGCCCGCACAGAAAGGGGGGTGAAGAATGGCGAAAAGAAAAGCGAGTGGAAAGTCGGCGCAGAAGCAAATCCTGCCGGTCAGCGACAAGGTGATTTTGCTGTTGGTGGCGCATGCGGACGACACCGAATTTTTCGCGGGCGGGACCATTGCCAAGTTTGTGAGCGAGGGCTGGGAGGTGTTCGAGGCGATCGCGACGGACAACCAGCGCGGGAGCTTCGATGTCCCGGCGAAGGAACTGATCAAGCAGAGCGAAGCCGAGGCGCTGGCGGCCGCAAAGGTGCTGGGCAAGAAGGATGTGATCTTTCTGCGCTATCCGGACGGGATGCTGCGGGACTACAAGCTCAACCGGCTGCGCGAGCAGTTCATCCGGCTGATCCGGACTTACAAGCCGCGCATCGTTTTCACCTTCGATCCCTGGGCGCCGTTTGAGCCGCACCCGGACCACCAGATGGTGCAACAGGCCGCGGTGGAGGCCTGCGGTTTCTCGCACAGCCCCAAGTTCCACCCCGAACATTTCCGGAAAGGCCTGCAGCCTCACCTGGTGCCGGAGATTTATTATTTCGCCAAGTCCAATGTCCACGCCAACAAGTTCGTGGACATCACCGATTTCATTGATAAGAAGATCGAGGCGCTGTGCGCGCACGACAGCCAGATGAAGCTGACCATAGACGAGATGAAGCTGGCGCTCGAGGCCAACAAGGTCGCGCCCAAGACCGCGGCGGGCCTGGACCGGAACAATTACCGGGGCGTGATCGAGTTGATGGCGCGGCTGTATGCGGAGGGGATCGGCAAGAAGGCCGGGTTCAAGTATGGCGAGGAGTTCCGCTACGAGCTGGCGGGCGGGGAGATTGTGGCCGCGATCAAGGACATGGGGCTGGAATAAATTGTAAATTATAAAGGGTAAAGGGTAAAAAAATTTGGATGTCGCGTTATAGATTTCTTCCGGCGCTATGGTTGCTTGGCCTGATTCTCTGGCCAAATCCGGAACTCCATTCCGAGGTCAATCGAGTGCCGGCTCCGAAGAACCAGGCGGAAGCGGAGAAGCTGATGCGGGTGACCTATGACCAGCATGTGCTTCCAGCGGGAGCGAACCCGGCGACTTTGGAGGAGATGCTCAAGCTCGGCGAGGTGATCCTGTTCTACGACCATCCCAAGGAAATCCCCTGGATGAGCGCGGCCGGGAT
>CAIUDS010000060.1 GCA_903897985.1 uncultured delta proteobacterium | reverse complement strand
GCTCAGGATCTCGCCGGCAACGCCCTTCTTAACCGAGTCCGGCTTGATTATCCCCAAAGTCCTCTCCATTTCACTCCCTCCCCATATTTTTACTGCCCTCCATAATAGCACCTTCTGCCTCAATGTTAAATTTGATCCGCGCTTCCCCCTCTCACGCCACGGGAACCCGGGAAGTGCCGTGCCAAAGGAAAAATGTCGTGGTAATTCCAAGAGGAACATGACATCCCCCCTCCCGTCCCCCAATGGGGGAGCGACCGCCTGGGATTTCGGGGATGGTAGGAAGAAGAGGCGGGGTAATGGTCAAACCAAACCCAAAGGCTAAGGCTTCTTCCGCCTTTTCGGTTTTTTCGCGCTTTTCCGGGGCCGGCCTTCAATCATCTTCTCCACTCGCTCCAACTCGGCGTCATCTTCCCGGGCCTCGCGGGTTTGATAATTTTTGCCATCTGCGGCAGTTGTCAAGAATTTCTTGACAACTGAATCGGAGATTAGGGTTTCGGGTTTTGGGAATTCCCAATTCCGAACCCCGAATTCCGTTCATTTTCTGGGAACCGCCCTAATTACCAGCACATCGCTCAGGGAAGGAACGAGGCTGGCCAGCCCGTCGAGCAGCTTGAGAATTTTTTCCGCGGTCTTGGGCTTGAGCTTTTCCAGGGTGGCGCCCCAATAGGGCAGGCACCAGAACAGGCTTAGGCCCTGGACCATCTCGATGGAGAAGCGCGGTTCGAGCCGTTTGAGGAGAAAGGCGCAATCGAACTTGAAGTTATGGTCATCGGGCGGGACCCAGAAGGGATGCTCGGACCGCTTTCGGTTTTTGAGCTTTTCATAGGCGCGGTCATAGGCGCGGCCGAGTTTGCAGGATAGGCTCTCGAAGTTGGCGACGGAGATGATGAGTTTGCCGCGGGGTTTGAGGATTCGGAAGATTTCCTCGAGCGAGGCGTCGAGGTTTGCGAAGTGGTCAATGGCGCCTTTGCACACGAGCTTGTCAAAGCTCGAGTCCGGGAAGGGGACCTTCTCGGCGAGGGACCGGATCAGGACCACCGGGTGGGGCTTGGGCGCGATCCATTCGAGGGCCTTTGCGAGCATGGTGTCGGAGGGGTCGAGTCCGAATACGGTTGCGCCCTTGAGCGCCAACTTGAACGCGTCAATGGCTCGTCCGCAGGCCAGGTCCATGATGCATTGATCGGGCGCGGCCGCGACCGCGTCAAGGGTGACCTCGGTCATGCGGTCGAAGAGGAACTTGGTGTCCGGGGTCATGTGGCTGAAGACGATCTCGGTGTCGTCCCACTTTGTATCAATGCGTTTCACGGTGCCCGGTGAATGGTTCACGGCGAACGGTTCACGATTGGGATCGCGCGGTTGACCGCCACCGTTAACCGTTGACCGTTTATCGTTGACCGGAATATTCTCGGGCATGGGCGCTATTTTGGGGGAAAAGCATATTTTGTCAACCCGGCCCGGCGGTCCATTTTAACTATCAGGCAGTCTGGTTATAATATTCGGAATGAAGGATTTGAGCGTTGTCATTCCCGCTTACAACGAAGTGAACCGGATCGAGCGGAGCCTGCAACGGATCCAAGATTACCTGACGGGCCGGAAGCTCGCGTTCGAGGTGCTGGTGGTTGACGACGGGAGCGGGGACGGGACCGCGGGGGTGGTGGAAAAAATCCGGAGCGGCTTCCCGGAATTGAAACTGGTCCGGCTCGAGCGTAACCAGGGCAAAGGGGCCGCGGTCAAGGCCGGGATGCTCGCGGCGGAGGGAAAATTCATTTTGATGAGCGACGCGGACCTATCCACCCCGATCGAGGAACTCGAAAAAATGGAGAAAGCGCTCGGGCAAGGTTTTGATATTGCCATCGGTTCGAGGCGGGCTTCGGGTGCCAGGATCATGCGGCATCAGCCCTGGCTGCGCGAGGGCATCGGCGTGGCCTTTGGATTTTTGACCGGGCTGATCGTTCCGACCGGGTTCGTGGATACCCAATGCGGGTTCAAGTATTTTTCGCGGGAAGCCGCGCAAAAACTCTTTTCCTTGCAAACGCTCAAGGGTCTGCCGTTTGACATTGAAATCCTGGCGCTGGCGGAGCGGCTGGGGTTCAAGATCGTGGAAGTGCCGGTGAACTGGCTGGACGAGGCCGGGAGCAAGGTCCGGCCGTTTGCGCATCTGCCGCGGGTGATCCGGGAGGTCTTGCAAATCCGCTACAACCTCTGGCGAGGAAAATATTTTGAAAAAGGTTAAAGAATTTCTTTTTATATACCCGCGCCTGAAATATCCGACCGGAGATGCCCCGCTGGGGATTTTGTATCTGGCGGCGATGCTGCGGAGCCGGCTGGGGATCGTGCCGGAGATCCTGGACCTGGGCTTCAGCCGGGACCCGGCGAAGGAGCTCCGGGCGCGGCTGGCGGAAAACCGGTATCAATGGATCGGGATCAGCGCGATGATCACCATGGCCGGCGCGGCCAAGCAAATGGCGGGTCTGCTCAAGGCGATGCAGCCGGAGGCGAAAATTATTCTGGGCGGCCCCCACCCGACCACCTTGCCCGAACAATGCCCGCCCGCGCTTTATGATTTCCTGGCTATGGGCGAGGCCGAGGAAAGCCTGGTGGAGCTTTTGCAAAAAGGCTCCGGAGCGGGAGTCGCGGGCATCTGGTTTCAGGCCGGAGATAAATGGGAGCAAAACCCGGCGCGCCCGCCGATCGAGAACCTCGACACGATCCCGTTCCCGGCGTTCGATCTGGTTGACCTCGACCGTTACAAAAAATTGTGGTTCCAGCTCGACACGCTGGGGAGGCCGGTGCTGGGGGTCAATGTCATGGCCACCCGGGGCTGCCCGCACTCATGCAGCTTTTGCCAGCCCACGCTGGAAAAACTTTTCGGCCGGAAACTAAGGAAACGCTCGCCGGAGAATATCGTCGCGGAACTGTCGTGGTTGAAGGAAAAATTTTCGATCCAGGGATTTGATTTCATGGACGATACGCTGGTGCTCGATAAGAACTGGTGCAAGGACCTGGCGGCGAAGCTGGCTCAGGCGGAACTGGGCCTGGTGTTCGGTTGCAACATCCGCGCGGACTTGGCGGACCGCGAGGTCTTGTCGGCGCTTTCGGAAGCGGGTTTGCGCAAGATTTACCTGGGGGTCGAGGCCTGGTCGGACCGGGTGCGGAACGAAATCCTGAACAAGAAAATCGCGCGACCGGAGATCGAGGCCGCGGTGCAAATGGCCCAGGGCCTGGGCCTCAAGGTCCAGGGTTTTTTTATGATCGGCGCTCCAGGGGAGCGCCGGGAGGAAATCAAAAGGACTTTGGCCTACGCGCGGGAGCTCAAGTTGGACGACCTGACCATCAATATCACCACGCCGCTCCCGCGGACCCATCTCTATGAAAAGTTCCGCGCCGAGATCGCGATCCCGGAGGAAAAATTCGATTACTACCGGCGCTATGCGTTCCGGGGCAAGGAGCTGGACGAATCCTGGCTGCGGCGCGCGCAGGTGCTCGGGTATCTCAGATTTTATCTGAGACCGGCGCAAATGCTGAAACTGCTCCGCTCGTTATTGTCCCCGCGGATGTTGCGGCGGACCCTGTTGAAACTGGAACGGGTGTTGTGATGGGGAAGAGCGAATATCAGAAGATGTTCGAGGCCGAGAACGATTATTTCTGGTTTGTGGCCAAGCAGCGACTGGTGGAGAGGATGGTCGGGAGGCTGGGTTTGCCCAAGGACCCGGTGATCCTGGACCTGGGCTGCGGCACCGGGGTCAATTTGAAAAACCTGGAAAAATTCGGCTTTGCCCTGGGGCTGGATTATTTTGCGGAAGCTTTTCAATATTGCGCGCGGCGGAATTGCCGGTCCCTGGTGACGGCTACGCAGGAAATCCTGCCCTTTCGCGACGCGGACCTGGACCTGGTGGTTTCGCTTGACACCATCGAGCACACCGAGGCGCCGGGCAAAATGATTGCGGAGATTTTCCGGACGCTCAAGCCGGGCGGCTATCTCCTGATCACGGTCCCGGCGTACCAGCCGCTTTACTCGAGGCACGACCATGCGCTCGGGCACAAGCTGAGGTACCGGAAGCGGGGACTCGCGGAGTTGGTGACAGGCCGGGGGTTTGAGCTCAAACGCTCCGGGCATTTTTACGGGCTGGTTTTTCCCGCGGCGCTCGGCCTGAAAGTATTGCAGAAATTTTTCGGGAGCCAGACCGAGACCATTCCCTATTATCTGCCCTTTCCCCTTAACCAGATTTTGCGGGCGCTGTGCCGGCTGGAGGTTTGGCTTTTTCCCTATTTCCGGCTCCCGTTCGGGACCACCCTGGTTTTTCTCTGTCAAAAGCCGGTCTAATTTTGCGCCGGCCATAAATCCTGATATAATCCAAGGCCAATGAGCGGCAACAGCATCGGAAGGCTTTTTGTGGTGACCACTTTCGGCGAGTCGCATGGATCGGCCATCGGCGCGGTGGTTGACGGGTGCCCGCCCGGGATCGAGTTGAGCCGGGAATATGTGCAGAAGGAACTGGACCGGAGGCGTCCGGGCCAGAGCGAGTTGACCACGAGCCGGAGCGAGCAGGATTATGTGGAAATCCTGTCCGGGATTTTCGAGGGGAAGACCACGGGCACGAGCATCGGGCTATTGATCCGGAACCAGGACGCCATTTCCAAGCATTACAAGGATCTCCAGGACCTTTTCCGACCGGGCCATGCGGACTTCGGGTATTGGGCCAAGTATGGGCTCCGGGACTGGAAGGGCGGGGGGAGATCGAGCGGAAGGGAAACCGCGGCGCGGGTGGCCGCGGGGGCGATTGCGCGGCGGATTCTGGAGGGGTTCGGGGTCTGGCTGCACGGCGGGACCATCGCGGTCGGATCGGTCCGCGCGGAAAAATTTCTGCCGGAAGCGATCGAAAAGAATCCGGTGCGGTGTCCGGACCCGGACCGGGCCGGGGAAATGGCGGCCTTGATCGAAAAAGTGAAGGGTCAGGGCGATAGCATCGGCGGGCTGGTGGAGGTGCGCGTTTTCGGGGCGCCGGCCGGACTGGGCGAGCCGGTTTTCTCGAAGCTGGACGCGGACCTGGCCTCGGCCCTTATGGGCATCGGCGCGGTCAAGGGCGTGGAGTTCGGGGACGGGTTCGAGACGGCCAAACGGAAAGGCAGCGAGAATTCAGATCCCTTTGTAAGCGAGGGCGGGAAGATTCATACTCGATACAACCGGGCCGGGGGCATCCTGGGCGGGATCTCGACCGGCGACCCGATCGTGGTCCGGGTGGCGGTCAAGCCCACCTCGAGCATTGCGCGAGAACAGGAGAGCGTGAACCTGAAGGGCGAGCCGGTAAAATTCTCGACCGGAGGCCGGCATGATCCGTGCATCTGTCCGCGCATCGTGCCGGTGGCCGAGGCCATGGTGGCGATCGTGCTGGCGGATCATCTGCTCCGGCAACGGGGCCAATGCGGGAAATAACAACCCTATTACAAATTACCGATCGAATTCCCTAATCCAATCCTATAACGATTCGAACTTGAATCTCAGGACCTCGCGGTCGGACTCGATGGGGAGCAGGCGGAACTCGGGGTCCTTTGTCTGGGTGATGGCTTTTTTAAGGGCCTCGTTGTCGCCGGAAAAGCGGATGCTGAATTTCACGGTTCCCGGGGCAAACCCATAGAGGCGAAGGTCGCGGACGGCTTCGATTTTCTTGAACTGGTCATAGACCTGTCGGTATTGATAGAAGCTGATCAGACCGGTGACTTCGAGCAGTTCCTGCGAACCGCCGCCGCGGGCCAGGCCGGCCTGGCTCATCCGGTCCAGGGCGATGCTGAGCTCGGGCAGGATGGAGCGCACCGCGGCCTCGATGGCCTTGGTCTTGGCGGAATCCGCGCCGGTCGCGGCCAAAGTCTGCTCCGTTTCCAGGACCTGGTTTTTTTCCGCGGCGGAGAGGTCAATCACGGTCAATTCCAGATTGCTCCGCGCGGAATACAGATCAACGCCGGCCTCTTCGGTGTCCTCAATGTTCTGCGCGCCGCTCGTGCCGGCGCCGGCCTTGGCCTTCAATTCGGCGCTCAGTTCCAGCTTCCCGAGCACCAGGATTTCCGCGCCATATTTGTCCCGGAGCTTTGCGAGCCAGGCGGAGTCGGAAAGGTTCCGGTCAAGTTTGGCCGGCTCCAGGATCGGGTCGGGGCCGGCCAGACGGTATCCCCAGGACTGGAGTTCAAGGGTCAGGAGTTTTTCCGAGAGCGCTTGCGGGGCCGCGGGGGTGATCCAGTCGCTCTTCCTCGCGCCGGCGTCATCCTCGATCACGGCCAGGATCACAACGCGACCGCCGGACGAGACCAGTCCGGCCTGGACCAGGCCCACCTGCATCAAGTCCGCGGACAATTCCACCTCCACCTGCATCACATAGCTCTTGTCCTGCGGGCCCTCGGTGACAATTTTATAGCGGTTCACGAACTGGTTCGGGTCTTTATAAAAAAATTCCCCGATGGTTTTGCCCCGTTCCTTTAAAACCTTTTCGCCCAGGGCTTCGGCCAGGGTGCCGCGGATGGCTTCCGCAAAAGCGGCCGAAAGCGCCCGGGTCCGGGCCGAGGCGATATTATTGCCGGAAATGTCCGCCTTGCCCTCGACGGTCCAGGACAGGGTCTTGAGTTCGGACTGCGCGCAGACCAGGACCAGACCCAGGACCGGGCCCGCGATTAACTGCCGGATGTTCATGGTTCTTCTCGGATCTCCTCTCTCCTGCCCAAGGGCAGCGGCGCGAGCGGGACCAGCATGATCAAGGCGTGCTTGTAGATCATCAGTTCCTGGCCGCCCTCGGTTTTGAGCAAAATGCAATAACCGTCAAAACTTTGAATGTGCCCCTTCACCTTCTCCCCGCCCAGAAGATGAAGCTCCACCGGGATGCGCTCTTTGCGGGAAACATTGAGCACCTGATCCTGGACATTGATCTTGGCTTTGTCCATGGCGTCCCTCCCCGCTCAATTTAGTTTCAGTTCTATTTGCGCGGTCTGCGCGCCGAAGATGCCGTCTATTTTTTCCAACAGGACCTCTTCCACCCGGGTCCCGAACCGGTCCGGCAGGCTCAACACCGCCTCGCCCCCGTTCGACAGCAGGTGCATCACCACCCGGCTTTTGCCCGGATGCTCGCGAAGCAAGTCCCGCAAACGGTTGAGCAATTCCTCGCTCGCGCGCTCCGCGGAAATCCAGACATGGAGCACGCCCGCCAGTTCCTCGAGCGTCTGGCCGATGCTCATGACTTTTTCCGCGATCAGGCGGGTGGCTTCCTCGTGACGAACCTTGCCCTTCACGATCACCGGCTGATCGGTTTCCTTCAAGATCTTCCGCGAAACCTGGTATGCGTTCGGAAACACCACCACCTCCACTCGGCCGGAAAGGTCTTCCAGCTTGAAATTAGCCATGCGGTCCCCTTTGCGGGTGTTTCTCTCAGCATACCCCGAGATGATCCCGGCCACAACCACCGCGCGGTCCGGGCTCGAGCCCGAGAGGTCCGAGATGGGAACCGCCCCCAGCCGTTCGATTAGATGTTGATACCGGATGATGGGATGGCCGGACAGATAAAAACCCAGCACTTCCTTTTCATAGCCCAGCAGTTCGCTCTTCTCCCATTCCTCCAGTTCCGGGTACCGGTCCGGCTCCGGCCGCGCCGATTCCGTCCGCCCGCCCAACCTCGAAAAAAAGTCTTCCTGCCCCTGCTCGCGGTTGCGCCGCAAATTCTGGCCGCCTTCCATCGCGGCCTCGATCACCGCCATCATCTGCGAGCGCTTTGCCCCGAGCCCGTCAAAGGCCCCGGCCTTGATCAGGCTTTCAATCACGCGCCGGTTCACGGCATGGAGGTCCGCCCGCTCGCAGAAGTCGAAAACGGACTTGAAGGCCCCGCGCTCGGTCCGAGCTTTTACGATTTCCTCCACCGCGCTGTTCCCGACATTTTTGATGGCGCCCAGGCCGTAAATGATTCGGCGCGAGTCCGAGTCCACCGTAAATGGCCAGTAGCTGCGGTTGATATGCGGGGGCACGACCTCGATGCCCATGCGCTCGGACTCGTTCAAATATTTGACCACCTCGTCGGTTTCGCCCATCTGGCTGGAGAGGTAAGCGGCCAGATATTCCACCGGATAGTGGGCCTTGAGATAGCCGGTCTGATATGCGATCAGGGCATAGGCGGTGGAATGGGACTTGTTGAAGCCGTATCCGGCGAACTCCTGGATCAGGTCGTAGATGCGCTCGGAAATTTCCTTGTTCAAGCCGTTCCTGGAGCAGCGCGCGATAAAGGGCTCGCGCATCTCCTCCATGATCTCCTTCTTCTTCTTGCCCATGGCCTTGCGGAAGGAGTCGGCTTCGCCCATGGTATAGTTGGCGAGCTTGGCCGCGATCTGCATGACCTGCTCCTGGTAAAGGATCACGCCATAGGTTTCCTTCAGGATTTCCTCCAGCTCCGGGAGCATGTAGTTCATGGGCTTGCGGCCATGCTTGCGCTCGATGAAGTCGTTGACCATTTCGCCGGCGCCCAAAGGCCCGGGCCGGTAGAGCGCGATCAGGGCGATCAGGTCCTCGATCCGGCCGGGAACGGTCTTGATCGCGAGCTGGGTCATGCCCGAACTTTCCATCTGGAAGATGCCCAGGGTCTCCCCCTTCGAGATCAGCGAGAACACCGCGGGATCTTCGAGCGGGATTTCGTCAATGTTAATTTCCAGACCGCGGTTTTGCTTGAGCAGTCGCAAAGTATGGGCGATCACGGTGAGGTTCCTTAGCCCGAGCAAATCGAACTTGGCCATGCCCAGATGGGCCACGCAGTCCTTGTCATACTGCGTGACGGCCGGGTCGCCGGTTTTGGTCCCCTTGTAGAGCGGCATGTATTCGGTGATGGGCCGGTCCGAGATCACCACCCCGGCTGCGTGCACGCTCGGATGCCGGTTCATGCCCTCGATCTGCGAGGCGAACTTATATAGCTCCGTAAGTTTGGGATCGGAACTGATTTTTTCCTTCAGCCGCGGCTCGTCCTTCAGGGCCTGGCTCAGCGTGATGTCCTGTTCCTCCGGGATCAGCTTGGCCACCTGGTCCACCAGCGCGAGCGGAAGGTTCATCACCCGGCCCACATCGCGGATGGCGCCCCGGGCGTTCATTTTGGAGAAGGTGATGAGCTGGACCACATTGGTTTCCCCGCCGTATTTTTCGCTCACATAGCGGATGACTTCCTGCCGACGCTCCTTGCAGAAGTCCACATCTATGTCCGGCATCTCGCGGCGCTCCGGGTTGAGGAACCGCTCGAACAGGAGACCATAGCGGAGCGGGTCCACATTGGTGATGCCCAGACAGTATCCGACCAGGCTCCCGGCTGCCGAGCCCCGGCCGGGTCCGACCGGTACTTGCATCTCGCGCGCGTGTCCGATGATGTCGGCCACGATCAGGAAATACGCGGCAAAGCCGGTGCTCTTGATCACCACCAGCTCGTGCTCGAACCGCTTCTGGTATTCCGTCTCGTTTTCCGGGCCGAACCCCGGGCTTTGGCGCAGCCGCGAGAGCTTTTGTTCGAACCCGGCCCGGGCGTCGCGCTCGACGCGGTCTTCCGCGGTCTCGCCGGCGCCCAGGTCCACCCGGGGCAGGTGCAGGCTCTTGGTGTCGAAAAAGAAATTGCACTTGTCCGCGATCGCGACGGTGTTGTTTAGCGCCTCGGGCAATTCGCGGAACAGGTGTTTCATTTCCTCCGGCGAGCGGAACCAGAGCTGGTCGGTGTGGATCTGGAACCGGTCCGGATCGTCCATCTTCTTGTTCTGCGAGATGCAGATCAGGATGTCCTGAACGGTTTTGCCGCCCGGCTTCAGGTAATGGCAGTCGTTGCTGGCCGCGAGCGGCGCGCCCATTTTTTTCGCGAGCGCCACCAGTTCGCGGTTGGCTTTGTTTTGGTCGTCCAGGCCATTCTCCTGCAACTCGAGATAGAAATTGTCCGGGCCGAAAATGTCCTGGTAGGAGCGGACCCTTTTTTCGGCCTCCGCGGGTTTACCGGCCAGGAGCAGCCTCGGGATTTCGCCCTGGAGGCAGGCGCTCATGGCGACCAGGCCGGCCCCGTATTGCTCGATCAGTTCGCGGTCTATGCGGGGCTTGTAATAAAACCCGTCCAGGTAGCTGGCGGTGAGCATCTTGCACAGGTTTTTATAGCCCTGCTCGTTCTGACAGAGCAGGATCAGGTGGAAGGGGCTGTTCTCGGATTTGTCTCGGGTATGCCGGCTCTCATGGGCCACATAAGCCTCGCAGCCGATGATCGGCTTGACCTCCTCCTTCATCGCCAGTTCGTAAAAGGCCACCGCGCCGAACATGTTGCCGTGGTCCGTGATCGCGACCGCGGGCATCCGGTATTCCCGGGCGGTCTTGACCATCTCCTCGAGCCGGAGCAGCCCGTCCAGCAGGCTGTATTCGGTGTGATTATGAAGATGGACAAAACCCGGACTTTGATTCATGGCATCCTCAGTAGATCAGCTTGTTGAGCGGATACTCGATAATCCCGCCGGCGCCCGCCTTTTTCAGTTTCGGGATCAACTCCCGGACCGTCTTTTCTTCCACGATCACCTCCAGGCTGTACCAGCCGGTGTCGGAAAGCTGCGACAGGGTCGGCGTGTGCAGCGCGGGCAAAAGCGCAATCACCTGCTTCAGGGCTTTTTGCGGGACATTCATTTTGACCCCGACCCGGGCCGCGGCCGCGAGCGCGCCCTTTAACATCATGGCCAGGATATCAATCTTGTCGCGTTTCCACGGGTTGGACTGGTACACCTGCCGGTTCGCGATCAGCACGGTTTCGCTCTCCAGCACCGTGTCCAAAATCCGGAGTCCGTTGGCGCGGAGCGAACTCCCGGTCTCCGTAACCTCGATGATGGCGTCGGCCAAAAGCGGCGCCTTGGCTTCGGTGGCGCCCCAACTGAACTCAACCTCCGCCTTCACCTTTTTGCGGGCCAGGTATTTCTTCGCGATATTGACCACCTCGGTGGCGATCCGTTTCCCGTTCAAATCCCGGGGCGTGTTGATCCTGGAATCCATGGGCACCGCCACCACCCATCTCACTTTCCGGAAACCGGTCTTGGAATAGGTCAGTTCGCAAATTTCCTTGACCTGGGCGCCCTGCTCGATCACCCAGTCCCTTCCGGTCAGGCCCGCGTCCAGCACCCCGTGCTCAACCGACTTGGCCATTTCCTGCGCCCGCAACATCACCACTTCCAATTCCGAGTCGTCCGTGGCCGGGAACAGTTCGCGGCTTCCCATCTTGATCTGCCAGCCGGCTTTCTCGAACAGCGAGAGCGTGGCCTGCTCCAAAGAACCCTTGGGAAGCCCGATCCTCAAAATCTTTTTGTTGGCGGCTTTCTTTTTCACGGCGCTACTCCTTTATTCCGGATTTCCAGGCATAGAAGATAATACTTTTTGGACAGATATAATCAAACAGTTTCTCGGTTTTGCTCATGGTTTTGGAATACATGCTCTTGACCAAGGCCCAACGATACGCCTTGGGAATCGGATGTTGCTCGTCTTCCAACCCGAAGATGCACCGCAGCAGCCAGTAGGGCGAGTGAAATCCGTGCTTGAACCGGACCGCGTAAACCTTGAGTCCGGCGAGTTCGAGCTTGCGGGCGAGTTCCTGGGGCAGGAACTTGCGGATATGTCCGCCCGGGTTGGTGAAATAGAGCGGGCTCAATTTGTCATAGGCATACTCGGTGAAAAAAGTCGGCGTGGTGATGGCGATGCGGCCCCTTGGTTTCAAGATGCGCGTCAATTCCTTGAGCACGGTCGAGTCCTGCCAGGTGTGCTCGAGCACCTCCGAGCAGATGATCCGATCAAAGTAATTTTCCGCAAAGGGCAGGTTATGCACATCCCCGGTCAGGTGCTGCCACTTGCCGCCCTTTTTCTTGTCCGCTTCCGCGGCCGCCACCAGGCTATACATCACCTTTTTCACTTCCTCCAGGCTGTAGTCCAGAGGATAGACTTCCATGCCCCGGCGGAAGGCCTCGAAACAATGCCTGCCCGCGCCGCAGCCGGCATCGAGGATTCTCTGGCCCGGCTTCACTTCGAGCAGGTCGTAATCAGCCGTGAGCATGTTTTCGCTCCATCAACTCGTCATAGACCTGCTCGGTCACGCGCGCGCATTCCGACCAGGTGAAAAGTTCCTTCACCCGCACCGCGGCCTTGCCGCCCATGTCCCGCCGGAGTTCCGGCCGCTCGAGCAGATAGCGGATCTGGTCCCGGAGCGCCGCGGAATTTTTGGGCGGGACCAGGATGCCGGTCCCGTTATTGCCCACCACTTCCGGGAGCGCGCCCGCGTCGGTGCTCACCACCGGGGTCGCGCAGGCCATGGCCTCCGCGGCCGGCAGGCCGAAACCTTCATACAGGCTTGGCACCGCGCCCGCCTCGGCCCGGCAATACTCGAGCGCCAAATCCTCCGGCGACAGCCTTTCCCTGATCGTGATCCGGCCGCGGACCTGGTAACGGTCCATCAACTGGTTCAAATAAAATTTCCATTTCGCGCCGCCGTCAACCACCGTGAGGGTCACCCAGTCCGGCAGCATGGCCAGGGCCTGGATCAGATACAGGATGCCCTTTTTGCGGTCCTCGGTGTTGCCCACAAAAATCAGTCTCCCTTTTATCCGCGGAACCTCCGGCCGGGGATAAAAAACTTTTTCATCAATCCCGTCATAGACCACGCGCATTTTTCGCGGGTCCAGCTTGAACGCCTGCTGCACCGCGTCCGCCGAGTCCTTGCTTCCGCTGATCACGAGTTCCATCTGCTGCGCCACCACCTTTTGCATAATGAAGGGATAGAACGCGACCCGGCGCGCGCGCTCGATGAAGGTGTGGGATTGCACGAAGTCCGCGCCGCGGTCCATGTCCAGGGGGTGGTGGATGGAAGCCATGACCGGGACGCCGAAGCCCTTGAGCAAAACCTGGCCGTAGCCGAGGCATTGGTTGTCGTGGATGAGGTCGAAGCTTTCTCCGTTCCGGAATAACTCGCCCAGTTTGAGGAACGCGCGGAGAGAGTAGGTGAGCATTTCCGGGAAGAACCAGAGCCGGGTGCTCACGAACTCGAAGAAGTTGATGGGGCTGAAGGTCTTGAGCAGGCTCGCGGGGTCGTAGTTCGCGAGTCCCCGGGCATAGTAGCGGTGGTTTGTGATCCTGATTACATTTGCCCAGGGCATCTCCCAGGGGTAGGGCGGCCCGGACAGGACGGTGATCTTATGTCCGCGGCGGGCCAACTCGCGGGTCAGGTAATAGAGGTAGATGCCCTGGCCCCCGCTATACATGTTGCCCCGGTAACTTAAAAAGCAAATCTTCATAACTATTTCTTGGCTGTTTCCTTTTCCTCCGGCTCCGGCGGGACCACCTTGATCGAAAAAATGGTCCAGCCGATCCAGAAGCCCAGACCCAGAACGCCCAAGGTGAAAGCCGTCACCGGGACCGCCAGCGCGATATAGCCGGCCTGGCCGCCGATAAACACCCCGGCCATGAACAGGATCCCGATCACCACGATCGCGATGCAAATCAACAGTCCATACAATCTGCTCTTATCCATCTTCTCACCTCTCTCTTATTCGGGGCGCAGGACACGCGTGTCACCACTCTTGTCTGCGCACAATTATTGTGCGAGCGAGCTTGCTCGCGATTCAACTTCGCTTCACTCGAATCCGCTCCTCATACAGCGCCACCATATTTTTCGCCGCGGTCTCCCAACTGAACAACTCGAGCACCCGTTTCCTTCCATTCTCCGCGAGCCGTTGCGCCAGGTCCTGATTTTCCAGCAGCCGGTTAATGGCTTGAGCCAGCGCCCGCACATCCTGTTTGGCTACGATCAGCCCGGTCTCGCCGTCCTTCCCGACCACTTCGGGCAAGGCCCCGCCGTCCGAACTCACCACCGGCACGCCGCAGGCCATGGCCTCCGCGGGCGGAAAACCGAACCCCTCATACAAACTCGGGGCCACGCAGATCCCGGACTCCTGGTAGGCCGCGGCAACCTGCGCGGTCGGAATCTTGCCCGTGGTCGTGACCCGGTCCTTGATATTATACCTTTTCAGCAGTTCTTCCATCACCACATGCCGCGGGGCGCCCCCGTCAACCACCAGCAGCCGCACATCTTTCGGCAAATACAGCATGGCCTCCAGCAGATACCTTATCCCTTTTTTCCGGTCCTCCGTGTTGCCCACGAAAACCAGTTGCCGCTTCTTTTTCGGCACCGCGGGGTTGGGCCGGAAAATTTCCGTGTCCACCCCATTATAAACCACCGCCACTTTTTCCTCCTCGAGCCCATAAGCGCCGGCCACGCTCGCGGCCGCGATTTTGGACACGGTGACGATTTTCTCCAGCCGGGGCACCACCAGTCGGTGCATGAGCAGCGGGTAATAGACCGCGCGGCGCAATCGGTTGTTGAAGCCCGGGATCTGCGAGAAGTCCGCGGCCTGGTCCTCGCTCAGGGGGTGGTGGATGGTGGTGACCATGGGCGCGGGAAAACTTTTCTGCATGAGCAGCAGGCCGAACCCCAGCGTCTGGTTGTCGTGGATCACATCAAAGGGCTGCTCGCGCCAGAGTTTTGCGAGCCGGGCATAGGCGCGGAAGCTGAACCCGAGCATCTCCGGGAAAAATCCCAGCCGGGTGGCCGCGAACTCGTAAAAATTTTCCGGCGCGAACATCTGAAACAGGGTGCGCCGGCCCGGGACATTTTTGTAGAAGAATTTCCGGGTGGCGAAGAGGTTGTAGTTGGGGAGATGATGTTCGTGCGCCCAGGGGGTTTCCCAGGTGTAGGGCGGGCCTTGGATCAACTCGACGCGGTGGCCGAGCCGGGCGAGGTATTTGGACAGGTAATAGACATAGACGCCCTGGCCGCCGCAATACATATTCCCGCGATAGCTTAACAGACAAATGCGCATGAGCGGCAAGTCCAGGCTAGATCAGGTTCTCGTCCAGCAGATTTTCCTCCAGTTCTTCCGGCTCCATTTGCAGCCGTTGGCTCCGGTATTCCGGGATGGTGAGCATGGGCGGCCGTTCGTGGATCTGCACTTTTTCCTCTTTCAGGCTATAAAGGTCCGGTCCCATTTCCAGCTTGCGGTAAGAACGATTGAGTTCCGCGGCGAGTTCGATCAGCCCCAGGTCCTCCACCCGTTTGAGGAAGGCGTGCAAAATTTCAAAGCCCATTTTGCCGAGCGCCCAGGCCGGCTGGTTGCGATGGATGCGGAGGTTGAGGTTGGTCTGGCCCATGACTTCGCGGCCGAACAAATGGAAGATGTCAACCAGCATGCCGGTCTCGATCCCATAGCCGCAGGCAAAGGGCAGTTTCTCGAACAACTCGCGTCTCCCCGCGCACTCGCCGCTGCACGGCTGATACATGCTCGCAAGCTGCGGGAAGAACAAACTCAGGAGCGGCCGGACCAGAATCTCGGTCACCCGGCCCCCGCCGTATTCGTTTTCCTCGCCCGGAATCTGGATCGGCCGCTGGTAAAAAGCCTTGACGAACTGGAGCGAGTCATGCCGGAGCAGCGGCCCGACCAGGCCATAGACGAATTTCGGATGCAGGTTCTTGATGTCCGCGTCCAGCCAGACAATCAAATCCCCTTTCAGCACATACAGGCTTTTCCATAAATTCTCGCCCTTGCCCGGAAAATTCCCGTACTCGGGCAGGATCTCCTCCGCTTGATAGACCAGGGCGCCGGCATGATGGGAAATCTCGCGGGTCCGGTCGGTGGACCCGGAATCTATCACCACGATCTCGTCGAGGAGCGGGTATTTTTCCCACAACTCCTCGCGGATCAGTTCGATTTCCTTGCCGATGGTGGCTTCTTCATTAAAGGCCGGAAACGCCAGACTGATCCGAAGGTCCTTCGATTCCTTCAGTTCCAGCAGCGTTTCCAAATCCGAAAACTCATCGTGATGAAAGGTGTTTTTCGAAACCCAGTCCAAGACGCCTCCCTTTGCAGCTTCCCCTGCTTATCTTATCCTATACCAGACCCCCGGTCTTTTGTCAAGAATTAAAATAACCGAGATTCTAATTCCGGGTTTAGGCGCGCTGGCCTCGCTTTAGTCGTTTGCTCTTATCAATTTTGGGGCCGGTTACATATGGATGAGAACCAGTTGATCGGATGCCAAGGACGGCCATAACCATCCTCACGCTTATTTGAAAAGCGCCAAGGCGGAATTTTGTTCCCTCACCCAATAATGATTGCGCTCATCATAGCGCCAGCCCAACCGTTCCAGATAGGCTATAAACTGCTCGGGGGTGACATTGATGGAATCAATCGCGGAATGGTTCCAGGCGGCCATTATCAGCCAGTTGAACAAATACTCGCCGTAGAGCTCATTGGATTTATAGCCCGAAAGAAAATTTTCCAGCCGCTCCGAAACATCAAAAGCCCGGTTAGTGATCGGACGGATTGCTCTTCCCGATTTCTGGAAAGTCAAAATTAACTCGCCGGCCAGAACCGTTTGTTTATTCTTCTTCTTATGCATGGACCAGATCGGATCGCCGACTTGCGCAATCGCGGCCTTTAACTCGCTGCCTTCCTCGGCGCAGGCCTCTAAAATCGCCTTGAAATAGGCGATATTCCAATGCTGGAAAACCACGGAAAGCCAGCGGTCTTTTTTGAGCATTCGCGCGCAGGCCCTCATGCAATCCCCCAGCCGTTTTATATAGACCTCCTCCGAGAGGCGCAGCTCCCCGCCGACAATCAACTCTTTTTCCCGGGCCTGCAAGGCCGGAGTAAGCCCCAGCCAGGAATTCCACAATATGGACAGATCAATGTAGGCGATGTTTCCCCCATAAGGAGGGTCGGTAAAAATATAATCAACCGAATTCTTGAACTCCTGGCTCAGGTCTTCAACATCCCGGGCATAGACCATGAACTTTCCGCGCCAGCCGCGCTTGGACCGGCTCTTTAAATCTATGGCCTGCTCAATCTCCTTTTTCGCCTCCAGGATATTCCGCGCGCGTTCCGCGAAGATTTTCCAGACCGCCAGTTCCACCGGCTGCTTGGCTACTTTATAACGATAAATGCTGAAGATGCTGGAGCCGCCCCGGGATTGGGCCCGCCCTTTCGCCGACAAGAAAGTCTTGTTCAGCTTGGTTAGGCTGGCTGACCACGCCAGCAGCATCCCGCCTCGGACATCTTGATTTTTTAAACGGTCAATTTCATCTTTGAGCATGGCCAAGAATATTAGTTGCTGGGGCGTGAACAGCTCGCGATATCTCGGCACATCGGAATTGGACGGCAATCGCACATCTTCCGGCAAATTTACGGAATTCTCCAGTTCCCGAAATCGGCGTTCACTTGCGGAAAATACTTCCGCGATCCTTTCCCGGCAATTTCTTTCCAGGAGCGCCAAGGCCTCTTGATAATCGCTTAATTTGCCCTGGGCGAGGTTGGCTATCCCTTGGGCAATGAAATTAGCCAGCGGATTAATATCATTTTGAATCCCGACCCGGTTTTCCAGAAAAGCCTCGATCGCGGTCACCCCCGACCCTCCGAAGGGATCTAAAACCACATCATTTTCTTTTGAGTAATGCAGAATGTATTCTCTAACCACATTGGGAGGCCGTCGGGTAAAGTAGGGGTGGACTCCAAAATGCCTTTTGGCGCTCTGCCGGCTTGCCGGGATGGGAGTCTGGAGGGGGACAATCTTTTGATATTCGCTCAAAGCTGCCTCATAAGAATTTGCCGGCCTGCTTGC
>CAIUDS010000059.1 GCA_903897985.1 uncultured delta proteobacterium | reverse complement strand
CAGCGGGGTTTCCGAGGCCGGCGCGGCCTGGTCGAAATGGACCGCCTTGAGCTCGACCAGCAATTCCTTGCCGTCCACACTGACCTTGAACACATGCCCCGGCTCCGCTTCCACTTCAACCTGGTAGCTCTTGCCGCCGATTTCAAATTCATAAACCTTCAATCGTCGCTCCTTCCGGAACTCCGCCAGACCGAGGGTTTCCGCTCCTCCAACCGCAACTCCGGCACGATATGCTCCCGCTCCTCTTCCAGGTATTTCTCGATCGCCGCCCCGATCGCGGCAACCACCTCAACCGGCAAAGCCTCCGCGGCCCCGGCTTTTGCTTCCGCGGGCGCCGCGTAATGCCGTTCCACCCTGATAAAAATCCGGAGGATGAAATACATCAGGATCAGGGACCCGAAGGTGACCGAAATCCCCACGCCGGCCAGGTAGAAACCAAACGCGATCGCATCCCTTCCCGCCGCGTGCATCAGCTCAAGCCTTCCTTCCACTTGCCCAGCCAGCTCTTCACCCGCTCGAGCGCCCGCGGGTCCACCCGCAGCCGGTGCATCCCCTCAGCCACCCAATGCAGCTCCTTGGGCTCCCCCGCCTTTTCATAAAGCATTTGCGCGTGTTTCGCCGGAACAATTTCGTCCTTTTCGCCGTGCATGATCAAAAGCGGCCGCGGACTAACCCGGTCCACCCAGGCGATCGGAGCGATTTCCTCGAACTCCCGCAGCCACGCCGGGACCGACGCCGGGAAAGCCGGGTCCCGGATCAGGCCGATCTCGTGAAAGGACTTGAGCCACAACTCGACCTGTTGCTCGATCCCCAGCGCGTCAAAGGTGGCCGGCGAACTCGCCGACACCACCGCGCTAATCCTCGGGTCATGCGCCGCGTTGTAGATCGCGATGGAACCCCCGCCGGAAAAACCCAGCAAGGCCACGGCCCGGGGCGAATATCTTTGCTCCAAATCGTCAATCACCGCTTTCAAATCCTCGCTCCAGCCTTTGATGCTGAAATCGCCCTCGCTCTCGCCCGCGCCCCGGAAATTGAAGAACAAACTGAGGAACCCCATTTCCGCGAGTTCTTGCGCGAACGGCAAATAGCCGGGATCGCCCGCCGTGGGCTTGCTCCGGGGGATGCCGTGCAGGATCAGCACCGCGGGCGCATGGGCCTCCCCCGCAGGCTTAAACCTCCGGCCCCGGATCCTCAATCCGTCCGACTTCACTTCAAACCTCTCCCCTTGCATCCTCACCAGCAGATATTAGTCCGATCCCGCCTAAAAATCAAAGGGGTCAAAGACCCTTTTGGGGGAAAGGCTTGCCTTGGGGCGCAGGCACTCCTGCCTGCGAACCTTAAAATGCTTTTCACCACGGAGAACACAGCTTGTCCGCCGTCCTGTCTGCCGTAGCTTTAGCGAAGGCAGAAGCTTCTCCCGGCTCGAACATTCAGTCGGCGAAGGCGGAAGGGCACAGAGAATTGAAGTGGGTCCAGGGACTGGTCCCTGGTGTGGGTCCAGGGTCTGCGACCCTGGTCCTCGGCGGCTACATCGGCTCGCGCCTGGGCTGGGGGACCGTTACCGGCTTTAACCTCAGGAGTTTGTTCCTGGCGATCGGTGGCGCCCTCATCCTCCTGATCCTCTACCGCCTGATCCGAGGAAGGAGAAGATAGCGGCCGGTTGAAAAATTTGCGAGAAACTTGCTCGCCCTTCGTAGTCCTGCCTTTCAGAACGAAGTAGAGTGTCTTATGTCTGGGGCTGACCCCGATGGCTCCTGACCCCGATGGCTCCGGAGCTATTGTGCTGTTGTCAATCCAAGGGCCTGCGCAGTTATAAATATCAATATAGTTATGATCAAGAGAAGTAGTGCGTTTCTTAAACATTGATATGATGATTCATTCCTCAACTGACGTATAACATTCATTTTTTCTTGCATAACCAGTGAATGAACTATTTCTTCTTTATTTGAGATAGAATCTATTAAGAAATCAGTTCCATAACCATAGGTTGGCAATGTTTTTAACGCGCCTAATGATGAAATCCCTGCTATCAAAGCATAAATAGTTGATAGACCTGTCATTATTGTTAAAGCCAACTTAATGGGGCCACATACAACTTGGCCAGTATATAGATTCCCAATCGTCGCTAAGATCGTTAAGGCAATGCTCAATGATAGAGTAAATTTAACTGTTTTATCGTCGATTGAAATAGCCCTTTGATGCTCCTGTTGTATGCGACCAATAAGCTTTGCTTCATCCAATTTATAATATCTTGAAAATGGTCCATCTGCCTTGCCAATATTGGGATTTTTGGCAATTAATATAATCTTATGGCGATTGATAAGATACCAAACCGAGGGCAATATATTTTCCAATATGGAGCCAAAATCAATGCCCATGAATTTCATGTTACCTCTTTTTGTTATAATGGGGTGCATTAGAAAGCCACTTAGCAATTACGATATCTATTTGCCTCTTGCTATCACAAAGCCAACCCCATTCTCCGGTGGGATTGACCTCTAGAAAAACATATCCATTATTGGTTTCGATTAAATCAATAGCAGCAAATGATAAACCCATGACTCGAACAAGATCGAAGCATGAATCCCTCACATTATTTGGTAGAACGAAATCTTCAAATTGAAGCGATTCTTTCCGTTCAAGTCTCCAATCGCCGGCAATGGGAGACCCGTCTGATAAGATTCGAACAGAAAATATATTATCTCCAACAATAGTGACTCTGCAATCGGCCTTTTTGTCAACATAATCTTGCACCATAAATGGAGCAGATGAGACCGTATTGTGCGATAAAGCATCAGATGTTGTTTGCGTGGTGTAAGTGAATAAACATTCCTTCCCTTCATGAAGAAGAATAGTATCCAATGATTTTATGATAAACTTAGAATCACTGAAAGCTGACTGAAATTGCTTTGCATCGTTACCAACGATGGTCTTAGGAACTTCTAAACCACATCTCTTTGCAATCAATAACTGATAAGGCTTGCATTCAGCCAAATAAGTGGATTGTGGCCAATTCATCCATTTGACTTTATCGAAGATCATGAAAGCTCTTAAGAACGCCATCCATTGAGATCTACTGAGTTGTTCATGCGCTGACAAGGGTTCCGAGGGTGTATTTCGGAGAAACACGGGTTGCCGGAACCATATCGATCTCAAAGAAGAATCAATGTCAAATTGGGTTCCGGCAAAGTCAATTCTCACATGCGGGCCAGTTGGGTCCATTGTTATATAGGTCTTTGCAAGATTTTCTTTAGTTAAGCGCACGAAAGGAACTGTTGCTTGCTTTAGCCGCAGTGCGACGAGATCAGCAGAAAAATCGTATATACTTGTCAGTAATAGAACGCTTGGCTTCATTCGCCCTTTTGATCTTCGCCAGTTTCCTGATCACATTTTTTAGATGTACGAGAATTTCTGAAATCATCTATCAAGACGATTGGCTTATTACCGATTTTCCAAAAACCTTGTCGTTCGTCATAAGTTGCCCCTTTCGGCAGTTCAGGAGCCTCATCATACTTCCGCCTGGTTGCATTTTGAAGAAGAATATGCTTTTTCATGAAATTTCCTCCTTCCAGTTTAGCAATTTATCAGTTCAGGGACCATCGCTTTCATCCCCCTCTCCCTTGACCGTTTCCCGAATTCCGTCGTGTCCGTTGTGTCGTCGTGTTTAAGAAATCCCCCTCTCCCTAAGCCCCGGGGGTCAGATCTAAACTTTATCCATAAGGTTCGGTAAAAATTGAATTTGGGCGGATGCCGAACGGGCCTATCCCGCCTTGCGGGACTCGCGGAAGGGCGCAGGACAGCCCACTCCGCCGAAGTAGCTTCGGCTACGAAGGCCGGGCGCGTGTCCCCCTGACCCCGTGGTGCAGGCCTTGGGCCTGCCGCTCGCCCATTTCCGGGCGTTCGCAGAACGCCCGTCCAGAGTATTTCATCGTCCCGCCCCATTCTTTTCGCTTCCTACTTCCTCCTTCGCTCGGGGTACCGAGCTTCGGCGGACAAGTCGGAGGATAGTCCTCCTTGAATTCGCCCCAACTTCCAGACCTTCTAACTTCACGGATATTGGAGCACATAATAAAGATGCTGTCAAATCCGCGACGAAGTCGCGGGTTTCCAGTTCCCGGTTTCCGATTTCTGGTTAAAAACTCAGGAAATTCTCTGCGTCCTCGGTGTAATCGGTGGATGAATTTTCTTGGTGTCTTTTGTGTCTTTGTGGTTCTCATTGATTTATCCGCGTTCATCCGCGTGCATCCGCGGTTAAAAATGCCCTCGTTCTTTGTGCCTTTGCGGTGAGATTAATCGCGCCTTCCTCCTTCGGTTAGCGGTCGCGGGACAAGAATGTCCCGCAGCACTGGTGTCCGCACCCAGAAGCTCGGACTTTTAATCGAGGAATTCGGTGGTATAATGGGCGGGAATAAGGGAATGAGAGCATGAGATAATGAGAACATGAGGAAAGATTATCAGATAGCGGGATGCAAGGTTGTGGAGGGATGCAGCGCGGACGCTTATCCGGTGTTCGTGTTCATCGAGCCGGACAAGGACGAGAAACGCTACCTGGTGGAGGACCTGAAAATAGACGAGCACACCCTGAACTCCGCGCTGGACCCGGACGAGTTGTCGCGGCTGGAGTTCGAGCCGGATCATGTGGCTTCGATTTTCAAGCGGCCGAAGAACTATTCGGGCAAGGACCAGTTTTTGTTCCGGACCGGGTCGGTGGGCGCGTTTTTGTTCAAGGACAAGCTGGTCCTGGTGTTGAGCGAGGATGCGCCGTTGTTTGACGGCAAGCTGTTCAACAAGGTGATTACGCTGAACGATCTGTTGCTGCGGCTGATCTTCCGGTCGGTCTATCATTTCCTCGAACACCTGAAGATCATCAGCATGATCTCGGACGAGCTCGAGCAGAAGGTGAACACCTCGATGGAGAACAAATACCTACTCAACATGTTCACCCTCGAGAAGAGCCTGGTCTATTATTTGAACGCGATCAACTCGAACTCGATGCTGATCGAGAAGCTGAAGATGAACAGCGGCAAGATCGGCTTTGCGCCGGAGGAAATCGAGTTCCTCGACGACCTCATCATCGAGAACAACCAGTGCATCAAGCAGGCCGAAATCTACTCCAACATCCTGGCCAGTCTGATGGACGCGCGGGTCTCCATCGTGAGCAATAACCTGAACATCCTCATCAAAATCCTCAACATCGTCACCATCCTGATCATGGTCCCGACCTTCGTGGTCAGCGCCTTTTCCATGAATGTCAAAATCCCCTTTGCCACCCACGAATATGCCTTCTGGATCGTAATGGGCTTTGCCGCCATTTCCGCCGCCGGCCTGCTCGCCCTCTGGCGCTACAAGCGATGGTGAGAACAGCGAAGAGCGAATAGCTGAGCGAGTTCCATGCCCTGCTCGCGTAAACGGTTTGGGGCGAAATTCCTTTTCAACTTATTAACTTTTCACCCTTTTACCCTTTCACCTTTTGAACCTTTGCCCCTTCCCCGGTTGACTCCGTCCCAAAAGCGGCTACATTAGAGCCTGATTAGAAAGTCAGCCCCCCAAGGGGAATGAGGGAAACATGGGACTGGGAAAACTTCTCGAGCAACGGGCCAAGACGGAAAAAGACCGCATCTTTCTGTATTATGAAGGGCGGCGGCTGAACTATGGGGAATTTTTCGAGCGGGTTCAATCGTTGGCGGGCGGACTGATCGCGCTGGGACTTAGGCCCTCGGACCGGGTCGCGCTGTATTTGAGCGCATCGCCGGAATATCTCGAGGCGTTTTACGCGGCGGCCTATGCGGGCGGGACCGTGGTCCCGATCAACTATCAGTGGAAAGCGCTGGAACTTCACCGGTCGCTCAAGGATTCCCGCGCGCGGTTCCTGATTTTCTCCGCGGAAAAGGCGGGCGAAGTCAGGAGCTTGGACCGCGCGGACCTGACGCTCGAAAAAATCATCATGGTCAAGGGTCGGCCCGAGCAGGGCTGGCTTGATTATTCGCGGCTTTTTTCGGGCCGGAGCTTTTCCCCGGTCGAGCAAGCGGAGGATCAGCCAGCTGGGATCATCTATACCTCCGGGACCACCGGCAACCCCAAGGGGGTCATGCTTTCCCATCAGAACTGCCTGGCCAACTTGAGCCAGTTGAACGCCATCCTCGACCTCCGCGAGACCGACCGGTTCCTCGGCATCCTCCCCTTGTTCCATGTCCTCGGCCTCACCGTCCTCGTGCTCGCCCCGGTCTATACCGGCGCCAGCCTCGTGCTGCTCTCGGAATTTTCCCCGCGCAAAGTCCTCACCGCGCTGCGCGATTTCCAGATCACCGTCTTCGCCGGCGTCCCAACCGTATATTCGCTCCTCAATAACCTCCCCGGCGACCGCCTCCCCGAGCTCGCCGGACTCCGCTACGCCCTCTGCGGAGGCGCCCCGCTCCCGCCCGAGACGCTCGAGGGGTTTGAGCGCAAATATCGGACCGAGCTGCTCGAGGGCTACGGCCTGAGCGAGGCCACCTGCGCCTGCACCCTGAACCCGCCGGACGGGAAGCGCAAACCCGGCTCGGTCGGCCCGGCGCTGCCCAGCCAAAAAATTCGGGTGATCGGCGAAGCGGGTCAAGAGCTCAAGCCGGGCGAGGTGGGCGAACTCTGGGTCTCCGGAGACAATGTCATGCTCGGATACTTCGAGAACCCCGCGGAGACCGAAAAGGTTCTCCAGGACGGATGGCTCAAGACCGGGGACCTCGGTTACCACGACCCGCAGGGTTACTTCTACATCAAGGGCCGCAAAAGGGAAATGATTATCCGGGGCGGCGAGAACATCTACCCCCGCGAGATTGAGGAAACCCTTTTAAGTCATCCCGGGGTTTTGGAGGCCGCGGTGATGGGAATCCCGGACCGGGTCTGGGGGGAGGAAGTCATGGCGGTGATCGTTCCGAAAAACAACCCCGGGGTCAAGACCAATATTCTGGAAGAATTCTGCCGCCAGCGCATGGCCGATTACAAATGCCCCAAGCTCTGGCAGGTCCTTCCCGAAATGCCCAAGTCCCCCACCGGCGAAATCCTCAAGCAACAACTCCTCGAAAAATACCGGCCCGGCCTGAAATAGGCTATTATCTTCCCCGGTTGTCCCATGAAAAGGCTTTTGCTGGTCAATCCCTGGATCCATGACTTCGCGGCCCATGATTTTTGGCTCAAGCCCGTGGGCCTGCTCGCCCTCGCCGCAAGCCTCAAAGCCGCCGGCTTTAAAATCTCTTTCCTCGATCTCACCGACAACCTCCCATTCCCGGAACTCGCAAGCGCCCCGCTCCGACGCAAGCCCGACGGCAGCGGCAGGCTCCTGGCCCAGGAAATCCAAAAGCCCGCGCCCCTGAAAAAAATTCCCCGCCGATACAAACGCTACGGGATCCCGCCCGCGTTCGCGCAAGAGCTGCTCGCGAAAAGGGACCGGCCCGCGGCCGTCCTGCTTGGGACCACCATGACCTACTGGTACCCCGGCTATGTCGAGACCGCGCAAATGCTTAAAAAAATCTTCCCGGCCGTCCCCCTCATCGCCGGCGGGCTGTATGTGACCCTCTTGCCCGAGCACGCGCGGAAGAATTTGCCCGCGGATTTCTTCTGCCTCGGCGACTACGAACGGGCTTTGCCCGCGATTCTCCAAAATATTTTGGGGGCGGCCCCCGCGCTGACAAGCCCCGAACAGACCCGTCTCCCGCTCGAATTATATCCGCGCCTTCACTACGGCGTGGTCATGACCGGGAGGGGCTGCCCGTTCCGCTGCCCATATTGCGTGAGCTGGAAACTGCACCCGCATCTGCAAAGGAAAACCCCGGAGGCGGTGGTGGACGAGATTTCCTGGCAGGCCCGGAGCCTCGGGGTAAGGAACATCGCGTTTTATGATGACGCGCTCCTGCTCGAGCCGGAAAAACATATCATGCCCATCCTGGAGGGCGTGATTCGGGCTGGAATATCCCTCAACTTCCACACCCCCAACGGCCTGCACCTCAAGCCCATGACCGCGGAACTGGCAAGGCTGATGAAACGAGCCGGCTTCTCGGTCATGCGCTTCGGGCTGGAAACCGCGGACCCGGGCCGCCAGAAAATGCTCGGGCCCAAGGCCGGCCTCGATGACCTCTCCGCCGCGCTCGAGTATCTGGAAAACGCGGGCTATGACCGGAAAGCAATCGGCGTGTATATGCTCGCGGGCCTGCCCGGACAGAGCACGGAGGAAATCGAGCGGGACCTCCGCGCGGTGAAAAAACTCGGCGGCCGGCCCTATCTGTCCGAATACTCGCCCATCCCCGGAACCGATTTATGGGAAGCGGCCGTGCCCGCGGCCCGGTTTGATTTTGTCTCCGAACCCCTGTTCCAGAATTGCTCGGTCCTCGCCTGCGCCCACCCCTCGCTCACCCCCCAGAGACTTTCCCGGCTCCGGGCCTTGTGCAAGGAATAGGCACCCCTTGCCCACCCCCAGTTTTTCGTGCGCACCTGCGCACTTTGGATTGCGGCGTCCGCGACGCCGCTTTTAAATTCCTGATCCGGCTGGGGAAAAAAGCGGTGGCGCTGCCACCGCAGTCCAAAGCGCTTTCAGCGCAAATTGAT
>CAIUDS010000058.1 GCA_903897985.1 uncultured delta proteobacterium | reverse complement strand
GCTTTGCAAGAACTTGCTGAATGCAAACTAATTTTTTTCGATCCCGACACTGGTCTTCAGACAGATTCTAAGCCTTGCGGCCGGAAGGGATCGGAAAAGTATCTCTATTACAGTGAAGTCAAAAGGGCTTTTGATGAAGGACACTCGTTGTTGATCTATCAGCATTTCCCGCGTATCCCACGTAAGGATTATGTCAAATTCCGCGTGAAAGAACTGGGATTGGTAACCAAAGCATCGGTTATTTTCTGTTTCTCGACGAAATTTGTATGCTTTTTCTTGATCTCTCAGAAAAGGGACGCCAAATTTTTTAAGAAACAAGCTAAAAATTTCGTCCGGAATTGGGAGGATTGTTTGGACCTGGAAAATAGCCTGTTAGTAAGAGCCAAAAGGCCGGGACTCAAATTATCTATACATCTGCTATAATATCACTTTATGAAAAGGGAAAAGCAAATGGTATGTGAAATTTGCGGAAAAAAAGGCGCGCAAGTCCGCCGGCTCGCCAGGACCTACGGCAAAGGAAAGAACCTTTTGGTTATAGAAAATGTGCCAGTGGTGAGTTGCCCGCATTGCGGAGAGAGTTATCTGGAGGCGGAAACGCTTCATGAAATTGAGCGCATCCGGCATGAGCGGAAGCGCCTCGCGGTCAAGCAACAAATACCGGTGGCGCAGTATTGTTGATTGTCTCGCCCAGTCCTTTGATCTAACCCTCAGTCCTCTAATCCTCTTTATTCGGGCCTTATGGCCCGGTCAGGCTTAGCTTTACTTGAATGATAATCAAGGAAGGCTAGAATTAGGCCGGAGGAAAGGCAATGAAGCGGTCGGAGATAAACCGGTTGCAGCGCGGGGCGGTGAAGTTTTTGGAGAAGCATCATTTTCATCTGCCGGCGTGGGCGTATTTTCGGATCGAGGACTGGAAGAAGTTTCGGGGGGATTACCGCGAGATCAAGCAGCGCAAGCTGGGCTGGGATGTGACAGATTTCGGGGGAGGAGAATTCGCAAAGCTGGGCCTGGTGATTTTCACGATCCGCAACGGGACGCCGGGCGGCAAGGGCAAGCTCTATGGCGAGAAGGCGCTGATTATGAGAGAGGGGCAGAAGTTGCCGATCCATTTCCACTGGCGCAAAATGGAAGACATCATTGTGAGGGCGGGCGGGAACCTGGTGTTTGAACTGTGGAATTCCACGAGCGCGGACCGCCTGGCAAAAACGCCGGTGACGGTCAGCGTGGACGGAGTACTTAAGAAGGTGAAGGCCGGGGCCAAACTTATCCTCGGTCCGGGCGAGAGCGTGTGCGTTCCGCAGCGGCTCTATCACCGATTTTATCCGGAGCCGGGAACCGGCATGGTGCTGATCGGCGAGGTCAGCTCGGTGAACGACGATGATCATGACAACCGTTTTTGGGAGCCGATGGTCCGGTTTCCGGCGATCGAAGAGGATGAGGAGATGTTGTTCCCGTTGAGTTCGGAGATACCATGAGAAGATAATAGTTGTCTGCGGACAGGAGTGTCCGCAGCACGAAGGAGAAGCAAATGAAATACGGGATTCATGGGCTGTTGTTTTCAGAGACTTTCACCAGAAAGGAACTCTGGATTTTGGACCGGGCAAGGGAATTGGGGTTCGACGGGTTGGAGATAACTTTGTTCGATCCGGATTCATTGCCGGCCGCGGAGATCAAGGTCCGGACCCGCTCGCTCGGGCTAAGGCTCAACACCGGGATCGGGCTTTCGGAAAAACATAACCTGATCTCGCCGGATGCGGCGACCCGGAAGCGCGGGATCGAGTTCATGAAAAAAATAATTGACCTGAGCTCGCAGATCGGCGCGGAGAATTTGACCGGGGTCAACTATGCGGGCTGGGGCTATCTGACCGGCAAGATGCGCACCAAACAGGAATGGGACTGGGCGGTCGAGGCCTTTCGCAAAATCTGTCGGTTTGCGAAAGAGAACACCGATGTGATCCTGTGCATCGAGCCGGTCAACCGGTTCGAGTCGCATTTCATCAACATCGCCGCGGACGCGGTGAAATTCCTCAAAGAGGTCGGCGCGAAGAACACGCGGGTGCACCTGGACACCTTCCACATGATCCGGGAGGAAAACAATTTCGCGGAGGCGGTCAAGACCTGCGGCTCGCGGCTGGGATATGTCCATGCCTGCGAGAACCAGCGCGGGATCCCGGGCACGGGCATGGTGCCGTGGGAGGAATTCTACCGGGCGCTCAAGGCGGCGCATTATGACGGCTGGATCACGATCGAGAGTTTTGATCCGAGCATGGAGAACATCGCCAAGTTGTGCTGCATCTGGCGCAAGTTCGCCCGCAGCCCGGAAGAACTGGCGAGCAAAGGGCTGAAGTTCCTCAAACAGGTGAACCGCAAAACCCGGACCTGACCGCGGGCTCAGGCCCCGCGCACGGCGGCTCGCTCGAGCAGTTTCTCGGCATTGTCATGGAGGATTTTTCCCCGGACCAAAGGCGCGTCCTCGGTGGCGAGCAGGACTTTGGCCAGAGGCAAGGACTCGGTGTAATAGGGCCAATCGGATCCGAACAGCATCCGGTCTTCCAGGCCCGCGTCCAGCATCTCCCGGATGGGCGCGGGCGGCTGGCCGGAGAGTTCGATCCAAACATTCTGATTCTTCTTGGCCAGTTCGATCAGTTCCTTGTAAAAATGGATTCCGCCGTGGGCAAGGACAAAAATGGTTTCCGGCTGTTTTTGCACCGGCTCCCAGAAATATTCGATGCGGGGGTAATCATTCTGGAATTTAGGCGAGATGTCCGAGGCGCCGGTGTGGAACAGGCAGGGCATGCCCAGCTTGCCGCAGAGCTTGGTCAGCTCCATGCACTTCTTGTTGTTGGCCCGGATGAACTGCATGGGCGGATGGATTTTCATGCCCAGCGCGCCCTGCGCGCGGAAACTTTTCACCTTGCGCTCCATCAGGGCGTCATAAGGATGCACGGACACGAACGGGAGCAGGCGCGGATATTTTTTCGCGGCCTGCATATAGACCCGGGAATTATGGGAAAGCCCGAGCGGATAGTCAATGGCCAGGATCACCGACCGAGTCACCCGGTTATGGTCCATCTCCTTCAAAAGGTTTTTCGGCGTATGCGTGCCGGAGTAGCCGCTCTTGGTATAGGCCTGCTTGACCGATTCATTCTGGGCGATCTTGGCGCTGGCTTTGGTGAAGCTGACCGCGGAATAAGTGGAGAGGTCCACCGGATTGCCATGTTGCGGGAAATAGGTTTTGGTCTCGGGATCCTCTCGGTCCAGGTCCACGGCCGCGGAACCGAGGAAACTCAAACCCAGGTGACTGTGAAAATCAATGATGTCATCGGCAATTCCCGGCCGGAGCCACAACTCGCCCTTCTCGTTCCGCTCAAAATATTTCAGCTGATCGAGTTCCTGCTCATCCTTGAGCATCATTTCCACGGCCCAGCCGCGGCTTGCCAGCCCCGATGACACCAGGCCGGCTCCGGCCAAGGCCGAAAACTCCATGAATTTTCTCCGGTCCATTTGCGCCTCCCTATAAACTCAATCGCTAATCAATTATATACGCCGCCGGAGGTTTTGGAAAGGCAGCTCTGCCTTTAATTTATTCGGCGGGCGCGTTGCCGGAGCAACGCTCATCCAGGCTTCGGATAAAGGCCGGGGAGGACTTGCTTCCGGTGCTCGCGTAAATTCGCTGAGCATCCTCACACCGGCCCAGCAAGGCATATACCCTGCCCAGGCCATCGGCCGCGGCCAAGGATTGCGGCTCGATTTTCAGCGCGGCCCGGTATTCGTTCACCGCGCCCTCCCGGTCTCCGGCCTGCTCGAGGGCCGAAGCCAGGTCCATCCGGAAAGACCAATCCTCCGGCTTCAGCCGCGCGGCTTCGCGGTACCCCCCGATCGCCTCCTCCAATCTTCCCATCGCTTTCAGGGTCACGCCCAGATTGTGAGGGGCATAGGGATCGCTCGGATCGGCCATAGCGGCCAGCCGGAGCCGGCGGACCGCGCCGATTTTATCGCCCTGGTCATAAAACAGTTTGGCCAGGTTGTATTGCGCGCGATAGCTAAGGGGCGCCTTGTTCACGGTATCAAGCCAAAGCGCCTGGTCGCTCCGGTAGACCTGACTTCTGCGCCAAGTGGTGACGGCATAAGAGCACAGAATCAGGGCCAGCAGACCGAAGACCAGGGGCCTTTCTCGCCCCGGCTTTTTCGCAAGGGCCTCGGCCGCCTTTTGGAAACCCAGGGCCAGGACGAGGCAAAAGCCGGCGCTGGGCAGATACAAAAAATGCTCCATGGCCAGGTCCTGGATGGGGAAGATGTTGGACACCGGCAGCAGCGCGAGATAAAACCAGAGCGCGCCGAGCGACAGCAAGGGCGCCTTGAAAAATGCGACCGCCGCGGCGAAAAGGACGAAGAGCGTGATGACGATGGCGGCGAGGGCAAACGGGTCGGTCCAACTGGGCGAGGCCGCCATCTTGCATTCGAAGCAGAGATAAACCGGATAAAAGGTTGTTTTTAAATAATAGAAAAAAATCTTGAAAACCGTCACCAGCCTTGAGCCATCGGCCTGTCCGCCCCCATACCAATGGAGGGGCTTGACGATTTCATAGCCCAGGGCAAACCCCAGGACCCGGCCGCGGATCAGGAGATAGAGGGGCACCAGGGCGAAATAGACGGCGTAGATGGCCAGCCGGCGCGGTTGGAACAAATATTTCAGATCTTTCTTCCGCGCATAGTCCGCGAGGACCAGGAGTGCAGGCAGGACCGCGGCCGATTCCTTCGCGAGCAAAGCCATAAAATATAGCGCGACCGAGAAAACGAGCAAGAAGTGTTTCTCCGGTTTTTTCGCGTCTTGCGCGCCGAGATAAAGATATAAGGCGCTCAGACCGAACATGGTGGCGAGCAAGTCGGTCCTGCCCGCAATCCAGATCACCGACTGGGTATGGGCCGGATGCAGCGCGAACAAAAGCCCGGAGAGAGCTCCGACCGGCCGGCTGGAAGCCAAGCGGGAAAAGCAGAGGAAAACCAGGACCGAGCAAAGGGCGTGAAGCAGGAGGTTGGTAAGATGATAGCCAAAGGCTTGTTCCTGATAGAGCCGGTAATCCAGGCCGTAGGTGAGGATGACCAGGGGACGGTAAAAAATGCTGATCACATTCTTGCCGGGCCAGAACGGGCGGGCAAAGATTTCCGACCAGGACTGGGGATGGGTCACCGCGGGGTTGCGCAGGATGAGGTCTTTATCATCAATGATAAAGCCCGCTTTCAAGGCTCCGGCATAAACCGCCAGGGCCAGGGCGAAGATCGCCAGGGCGATGAGGCCGGTGAGGATCAGGGAATTTTTGCCCGCGCCGTTTTTGGACTCGGAGGGTTTTGGGGCGGAAGACGCCGGAGTTTTTCCCTGGAGCGGGCGCTTCTTTTTCTTTGATGGCGACATGAACTTCCGCCTAAATATATCCGGGTAAAAAACCCCTGTCAACAATTCCGGGCTGCGCTTGGGAATGGATATTTAGCGGGAATAGTGTTAATATTTATTTCCATGATGCGCGCGACCATGGCCAAAAGAGTCCTCATTGCCGCAGGCATATTGGCGGCCATAGACTTCCATTGCGTCAAGAAGCCGGGCCCGAAGACCGCAACCAATGTCACCCAGGAGTCATCCATGGTCAAATTCTGGGGCTACAAGGTGGCGGGGCTGATCGCCGCTACGCCGGAACAACTGGATGACCGCCTGACCGATCCGGACAACCTGAAAATGGCCAATCGTCGAAGCTGACCCTTAAGGAGGTCTGGGCCGGTGGCGAAAACGGACTTACGGTAAATGGAAAGAAACAAAAACATACTGTTGATTTCGCTGCAAGCGGATCTGACGATCCTTGGGCTCAAACACCTGCACTACTATCTGTTGCAAAACGGGTATAACTCGCATTTCCTGGTCCTGCCCGAGTTTGACCCGAGCCGACCGCGGGGTCTGGAAAAACTCCGCGAATTCGTCGCCCGGGTCAACCCGATCTTGATCGGGGTGAGCCTGATGTCGGTGGAGTTTTCGCGGGCGCGCGAACTGTGCGCGGACCTGAAACGGCGTTTCCCGGCCATCCCGATTATTTGGGGAGGAGTGCATCCCACGGTCGCGCCGGAAACCTGCTTCCCGCCGGCCGACTATGTCTGCATCGGCGAGGGCCAGCAAAGCCTGTTGGATTTTGCCCGGGCCTTGAGCAACGGCGAGGACCTGCGGGGTACCAATAATCTTTGCTACCCCGAGGCCGGGTGGATCCAACGCAATCCGCTTTATCCCTTGATCGAAGATTTGGACGCGCTTCCGCTCGGCGATCACATTCCGAAAAACGGTTTTATCCAGGACGGCCGGGGCGAGATCCGGGTGATGGACCGGGAAATGTTTCGCCGATACGGAAGGTATCAGGATCGCTTTTATGACATCATGACCTCGCTGGGTTGTCAGCTTTCATGCACTTACTGCACCAGCCCGTTCCTGTCCGGACTCTACGGCAGCCGCCATGTCCGCAAGCGCAGCCTGCAGAACATCATGCTCGAACTGGAGCGCACGGTGAGAGAGAACCCCTACCTCGAGACCATCAATTTTCAGGACGAGAATTTTCTGACCTATGACCTGGAATTCTTCCAGAAATTCAAGGTCGAATATCTCGCCCGGGTTAAACGGCCTTTGATTATGGCCTGCACCCCGGTTTGGGTCACCCGCGAAAAGATCGCCCTGCTCCGGGAGGCGGGGTTGATTTGGATCCGGATGGGCATCCAGAGCGGGAGCGACCGCGTGCTAAAGGAGATTTATCACCGGAATTCGTTCAGCCGGCATTTTCTGGAAGCCGCGAAGATTTTCTCGGAATTCAAGGTAATGACTTATAACGATTTGATCGTGGACAACCCGCTGGAGACCGAGACCGACCAACTGGAGACCATCCGGGTCCTGATTCAAAGGCCGCGGCCATATTATCTGCAAATGTTTTCCCTCACCCCCTTCTACGGCACCAGGCTCGCGGAAATGATCCGCGAACAGTGTCCGCAGGGGTATGCCGATCCCACCCGCGACTATTTTGAATATCGAAAGACGCCGCTCAATGCCATGATCAGGCTGACTCCATTCGTTCCGAGGCGCATGCTGAACCGCTTGGTGGAAGAATACCGGCGAAACCCTCGAAGCGTCTCCTTCCGGATTCGGCTGGCGGCCGCGAACATACTGGGCCTGTTTATTTTCGAGCCGATCAACTTCTTCCGGCTGCTCAAATTGTCCCAGGGCGGCTCATGGAAAGGAATCTTCCGGAGCCTGTTGCTCTATCGAAAGATCTGGTTCCAGCGATACTCCAAGCATTTCCACAAACCCAAGCCCGCCCAGGGCATGGATGCCGCGGGTTAATCTCCCCAATATTTGGTTTCGATCACCATCTCGCGCTGCGGGTTCTCGATCCCGATGAAACCCACCGGGTCCCGGCCCACCATCACCCGGACGATCCGGGCGGGCGGCGAAACCCGCAGCCGCGGATGCCAGTGATAAGCGATCACCACCCTTCCCGAGGGCGCCTGCACATTATGCAAAACGATCCGGTTGTAGTCCGCTTCCGAGCTTCCGCTGCCTTCGAGGAAAAAGGTATGTTTCCGGTTCACCGCATAGAAATGAAACCCTTCCCGGCTTCCCATCGGCTGGAACAAATCCGGATATTGGGCGATCAACTTATTCAAAAGCGGCGAATATACACAGACCCATCCGAGGTTGTAATAGTCCATATATTCGGCTAGGGATTTCTCGTTCCAAGCCAGGACCGAGCGGCCAAAAAGTGTATAGCCCGAAAGGTCCGCGAAGTGGTTCTTAAAGAAGGCGGCATAATGCGGACCGCCGATCACTTCCCGGTGCGTATAGTAAACGAGCGGCATGATCGGATAGGTATGGCCGTAAATGTCGTAAAACGGACTTTGGTCCTCGATCAGGACCCGGGCGCTGCGGTCGGTCCGGGCCAGCATCCAGTCGCGCACGAGCTTCACCCGCGGGGGCATCCCCACCAGCGGGCGCCTCGCCAACGGGGCCAGACTGCTCAGAACAAAAATCAGAGCCAGGGCCAGCGCCGGCGTCAGAAGCCAGTGCAGGGCGGTCCGCGCCCGACCTCCCGTCTGCCGGATCGAGTGGCACCCTTGCGCGGCGAGAAACGCGGCCAGGAACAGCATGGGCAGTCCATACCGGACGGTCTCCATACTTGCGCCGCCGGGGATCAGCCCACCGAAGAGGAACAGCGCCAGCAGGGCCAGGGCCGAAAGGCCGAGGGTGAGCGCGAGCTCGCGTTTGCCTTCTCGCCGCAAGGACTTGAACCCGACCAGCGCCAGGGCCGCGATCCCGGCCATGACCGCCAGCGGGATCCATGCCAGATATTTGGGGGTGCCGCCGCGTAACCATTCCAGCACCATCAAGGGGTTGTTCAATAAGGCATGCGGCAGGACGAACGCCAAGTTTTCAACAAAAGGGATGATCCAGAACAGATTCGCGGCAAGCGTCAGGACACAGACCAGGACCAGGAACAGATAGTTGCGCCAGGTCAAGTTTTGGAAATAGAGCGCAAACGAAATGACGCAAGGCGGCGCCAGAATGAACACCACGGCCGGGTGGATCAGCAGCGCGAACGGCGCGGCCACGGACAGGAGGGCCGCCCAGCGACGGCCGGGATGTTCCAGGTAGCGGAAAAAAACGGCGGAAAAGGTCAGCCCGAAAATGCTGATAAACGAAAACCCGGTCATTCCCGTGACGAACAGGGAAAAGCCGCCCGCAACCCACCAGAGCAGAAAGCCCGCGGCGGTGGCGAACAGGCTGACCGTTGGCGGGAAGCCGAACCCGCGTGCGGTCGCGAACACCAGGAGTGGTATTACCGCCATCATGGCGAAGACCACCATTTTATAGGCGGTTTCGGCCGGAAGAATTTGCAGGGGAATCATCATGAGCTTGATCAACCGGTCGCTGCTGTC
>CAIUDS010000057.1 GCA_903897985.1 uncultured delta proteobacterium | reverse complement strand
ATCCCGGCTTTTTTACCTGTTCCTCCTGGTCGTGATGTTTCCGGGGATCCACTCCGCTCTGGCCGGCTACCTGCAATACGATTATTTCCGGCCCTTTGATCGGGTATATTCCTCGGGCAGCAGTTATGACGCCAGGTATTACCAGGCGGCCAAGGAACTCGAGCCGCTGCTCCGGAAAGAGCAAGCGATCGAATATTTCGGCTGGCACCCGATCCTGCCCTATATGCTCGGGAAGAAATTGCCTTCCCGCTTCTGCGTGGTCTATCATCTGCTGATGCGGAGGCCGGACGGGCAATTGAGCGCTTTGCAGGAACAGTGGATCCGGGAATATACGGACGATGTGATCAAGGCGCGGCCGCGCTTTTTCCTGGTCGCGGACCAGGTGCCGGGCTGGGATGTGTTCAATCTGCAAAGCCCCAGCCTCAAGGACGCGCTGCATGAGCGGTTCCCGGAGCTGGAGGCTTTTTTAAAGGAGCATTATTTTTTGTATGAAAAGAATTCTCTCTTGGAGATTTATGTGCGTTCCGGGAGATAGTTCTTGGCGGAAAGGCGGAGGGAATTTTTGGAAAAGCGGGGATGCTTGAGAATCGGAAATTATTGATGGAAAAACCGAAGCCGATTTGGGGAGAGGCTTATTTCTGGCTGACGGTTTTGGCCGGCGGATTTTTTCTGTCGCTGACCTTGTGGTTCAGCTTCGGGATGGACCAGAGCATTTACAGCTACGGCGCCTGGGTCTGGAAGCATTACCATCTGCCGCCGTATGTGGGGGCCTGGGACCAGAATTTCCCGGGGATTTTTATCCTTCACCGACTGGCCCTGGCTCTGTTCGGGGAGAGCATCCTGGGCTTCCGGATTTTCGATTTCCTCGTCCAATTAAGCTGCCTGGTCATGATTTTCCATTTGAGCCGCCGGCTTTCCGGCTCGGCCCGGGCCGGTTTCTTGTCCGGCCTTTTCTACGGGATTTATTACTACGGCCTGGGCAATTATGACACCGGCCAGCGGGACGGCTATGTTTTCTGGCTGTTGCTGATCGCACTGGTTTTGTCATTGACGCTGAAGCACCGGACCTGGCTCCGGGCCGCGCTGGTCGGGTTGGTGCTCGGTTTCGCGTTCCTGGTCAAGCCCTTTTACGGATTGGCCTGGCCGGTTTTCGGGGTCTGGTTCTTGCTCTTGGAAATAAAGGACCGGCCTCAACGGGCCCTGATCGGGCTCGCGCTTTTTTCCCTTGCCTGTCTGGTCCCCTCGGGATTGATCGTTTTATATTACGAGAAGCTGGGGTATCTTAGAGAACTTTACCGGGCGACACTATGGTATGGCTTTATGATTTATAGCGGAGCCGGCCATGACCAGGCGGCGCATTTATGGTGGTTTCGATTTGCCTTAACCATTTCTTCCATCTCCTGGGAAGCACCGCTTCTGTTCTCCGCCATCTTCATCGTTCTCCGGCAATGGAAAAACAAGAACGAGTTGAGAGACCGGCAATTGTTCGGGGTCTTGACTTCTCTAATGGCCGCGGCCTTGATCTGCTACCGGCTTCAGGGCAAATTTTTCCCTTACCAACTGCTGCCCTTCATGGGTCTGATGATGATTTTTTCCGGGATCGGCTGGAACTGGATCGGCTCCAAACTCATGGAAGGAATCGAGGCGGCCCGGCGCCGGCTTTTAGCCGTGGCCTTCCCTCTCGTTTTGATCCTGCTACTGATCATTTCCACCAACCATGAGCTGATCCTCTTCAGCATCAAATATGATTTCCGGAATCTGGATCGAGCCTACTTGGCCGGGATGAACGATTCCAGCGATCTGCATAATAGTTCCAATAATTACTTGGTGGCCAAGAAGCTTTCAAGCCTGGCCGGAGCCGGGGACGAAATCGAGTATTTTGGTCCCTATCCGCTGATTGCATTCGTGCTCAAAAAGAAGCTGCCGTCCCGCTTTTGCTGTGTGCAGCACCTCTTATTTCTGCCTTCCTCAGGCCGATTGGGCGTTCTACAAAAAGAATGGATCGAGGAATATACCGCCGCGGTCATCCAGGCCCGGCCCCGGTTTTTCCTGGTTTCGGATGTTTTCCCCGGACAGACCTATATATTTTTTAATTTCGCCGCCAACGGGCTAAAGCAGGCCTTGAGAGAGCAATTCCCGGCTTTGCAGAAATTTCTGGACGACAACTATGAGCTGATGGCAAGGGAAGGAGTGATTGAAATTTATGAATTGAGGAAGGCCGCGCCGGCCAGCCCAAGCCCGGGCGGGCGGGAGCCGGAATAGATTGCGGGCGGGGCATGGCGGAAGATAAGATATGGCGGGATAAAGTTTTCTGGCTGACACTGTTGGTGGCGGCTTTTTTCCTTTTCCTCACGCTCTGGTTCAACCTGGGCATGGACCAGGCAATCTGCTGTTATTCGGCCTGGGTCTGGAAGCGATATCATTTGGCGCCTTATGTCGGCGTGTGGGATTTGAGCTTTCCCGGAATCTTCATCATCCACCGGGTTGCCTTGGAAATCTTCGGACCAAGCATTGTTGGTTTCCGGATATTTGATTTCCTGGTTCAGTTGAGTTCCATCAGCATGATTTTTGCCCTGACCAGAAAATTGAGCGGCTCCTCTTTGGCGGGTTTTCTGGCCGCGGTGCTCTACGGCATCTATTATTACGGCCTCGCCAACATGGGCGCCGGGCAGCGCGAAGCCTTCATTTTCTGGCTCATCCTGGCGAGCCTGTCCGCGATATTTTCAGGCAAAGGCGGGATTTATCTGGAAGCGATTCTGCCCGGGCTGATGCTCGGGTTCGCTTTCACGATCAAGCCCTTCTATGGCTTGTGCTGGGCCGCGGCCGGATTATTCATATGGTTAACCAGGCCTTGCCCGACGCCGGAGCGGCCCGAGCTGAAATTGACCGTCTTTTCCCTGGCCTGCCTCGCGCCGTCCGCGGCGATCTTTTGTTATTACGGCAGCATCCACCAGTTGCGAGCCCTTTACGATGAGATCATCTGGTTCAATTTTGCGATCTATAGCAGGGGCGGAGGACTGGGTCTTTCCCGGCCGGAAATGGCTTGGTATGTCATCCGCAAAATCGTTTCCGAGCAGCCGCTGATTTTTTTCGCGTCGCTGCCGGGCATTTACGCGCTCATACTTTCCCGCCACGGCGAACGGAGAAAATCTCTTCTGGCCTTGGCCATGGCGCTGGTCACGCTGGTGGCTTATCTGCTCCAGGGCAAATATTTTCGCTACCACCTGATCCCGTTCTGGGGAATCCTGGCCATATTTTCCGGCGCGGGCCTGAGCTGGACCGCGGAAAAAGTATCGGGACTCGCCGGCCGCAGGCCGGGACGGTTTCTCCATCCAGCTCTAGGCATCTTCGTAATCGCCGCGATGCTCGCCACCGGGATTGATGGGGACATGCGCAAATTCGCGGTGAAGTCCTGCTTCCGGAATCTGGACCACGCTTATTTGTCGGTATTGGGAACCCATGCCGACGGGCACATGGCCGCCAATCAGTACCTGGCGGCAAAGTATCTGGAGCGGGTGATGCGGCCGGAAGACCAGATTGAATTTTTCGGACCCTATCCCCTGATCCCGTACCTGCTCGAGAAAAAACTGCCTTCCCGGTTTTGCTGTGTCCAGCATCTGCTGTTCCTGCCCCGGGATGGCAGGATACGGCCGCGGCAAAAGCAATGGATCTCCGAATACAGCTCGGATGTGATCCAGGCCCGGCCCCGGTTCTTTCTGCTCAGCGACAATTTCCCGGGTCAACACAGCCGATTCCTGAACTTATCGGCCCGAAGCCTGAAGTTGGCGTTGAAAGAGCAATTCCCGCAATTGCAGCGGTTCCTGGACGAAAATTATCAAAGAATCGGGGTCATCGGCGCGATCGAGATTTACGAATGGATAAAGGACCGGCCCGAGCCGGCCGGGAGCCGTGGCGGGAGCGAATGAAATTTCCTATAATGAATTTCCGATGGCGCGTTCCATGAGCAAGGACCGGCTGTTCTGGTTTTCCTTTTTGGCGGGAGGCCTGATCCTTTCGCTGACGCTCTGGTTCAATCTAACGATGGATCAGTCCATTTATTGTT
>CAIUDS010000056.1 GCA_903897985.1 uncultured delta proteobacterium | reverse complement strand
GGATTCCCGCCCCCGATCTGGTCGAGGGCATGCTTTCGCGGGAATGACTGCCGCTATTCGAGATTTTCAACACCCTGTTAAGCCCTTGATCCCGGTCAGCCCACATCCTCAAAATTCGCGGCGCTCTTGATGAAATCGGGCATGGTGGAGCGGGTGATTTCCTCCAGCGAGGTCTCCTTGCTCTTGACCTTGGACAGGCCGGCCTGGCGCAGCGTTTTCATGCCTAAGCGCATGGCCTCGCGCTTGAGTTCGGCCGGGGTGGCGCCGGCCAAAATCAGCTCGGCCATTTCTCCGCGGACGGTGAGCACCTCGTAGATCCCGATCCGGCCCTTGTACCCGCGGTTCGAGCAATCCGAACAGCCCTTGCCCATATAGGGCATGAAACCCTCCAACTCTTCCGGCTTCACCCCCATGTCGATCAGGGTCTTTTGCGGCACCTCCACCGGCTCCATGCAGTTCGGGCACAGCTTGCGCACCAGCCGCTGGCTCGCCACCGAGTTGAGCGAGGCCGTGAGCAAAAACGGCTCGATGCCCATGTTAAGCAGGCGGCTGACCGTGCTGGGCGCGTCGTTGGTATGCACGGAGGACAGCACCAAGTGGCCGGTGAGCGCGGCCTTGATCGCGATTTCCGCGGTCTCGAAATCCCGGACCTCGCCCACCATGATGATGTCGGGGTCCTGGCGCAGGAAGCTTCTCAGGGTGAAGGCGAAATTGAGTCCGATCTCATCCTGCATCTGGACCTGGTTGATCCCTTCCAGGTAATACTCGACCGGGTCTTCCGCGGTGGAGATGTTGTCGGTGATCTTGTTCAGCTCGAGCAGGGCCGAATACAAGGTGGTGGTTTTGCCGCACCCGCTCGGGCCGGTGACCAAGACCATGCCATAGGGTTGCGTGATCCCCCACTTCAGGCCTTCCAACTGGGATGCTTCCATCCCCAGCTTGGTCAGGTCCAGGGCCAGGCTGCTCTTGTCCAGGATCCGCAGCACCACCTTTTCCCCCCACATGGTGGGCAGGGTCGAGACCCGGAAGTCCAGCTTTTTCTTCCCAACCTTGATGCTCATCCGGCCGTCCTGCGGCGTCCGGCGTTCCGCGATGTCCAGCTTGCTCATGATCTTGATCCGGCTGACCATCGCGTTTTTCAGCCTCGTGGGCGGGTTCAGGATCGGATACAAAACCCCGTCAATCCGGTACCGGACCCGGAACGCCGTTTCATAAGGCTCAAAATGAATGTCGCTCGCCATCTTGGTAACCGCGTCTTTGATGATGTGGTTCACGAACTTCACCACCGGCGCCTCCTCGCTCGATTTCTCCAGTTCCGCAACATTAACCTCTTCCTCGGTTAATTCCGCCAGGTCTATCTCCGAATCGTCAAAGGTGCTCATAACATCATCCAGCATGGACGAAGAATCGTGATACTTGTTCAGCGCGTCCTTGATCTGGTTCTCCGTCGCAACCACCGCCTCAACCTTGTAGTTGGTTAAAAACTCGATCTCCTCGATCGCCGACAAATTGGTCGGGTCAACCATCGCAACCACCAGGGTCCTGCCCGTGCGGTTCAACGGGATCGCCTTGTATTTCTTCGCCAACTCTTCCGGGATCAGAGAAACCACTTCCTGGTCCAGTTCCATCTCCCTCAGGTTCACCGCGGGCACCTTGTAATGTTTGCTCAGGAATTCGCTTAGATCGTCGTCGCCCAACGCCCCCATCTCGCACAGCGTGGTCAACAGGCTTCCGCCCTTCTCGCGCGCCCGGCGCAGGGCCTCGTTGAGCTGGAGCGAGTCAATCACTTTGCTCCGGACCAGCAGTTCCCCGATTTTCGTTCCCCCGCCTCGGCCCGGCATATAAGCCTCAACCGCCTCGCGCAGGTTCGAGAGCAGAATGTCCGCAACCCGCTGCTTGACCAATGCCCGTTCATCCGCGATCACCGCCTCGTTCTCGCTTACCGGAGCCGCCGCCGTGCTCTCCCGTTTCCTCGCGGCCGGCATCGGATTCACCGGGTTGCCTTCCTCCCCAACCGGCACCTGCTCCAGCTCCAGGTTCAACTCCCGCGCCGCAACCTCCGGC